>CAKRWX010000189.1 GCA_934418055.1 uncultured Lachnospiraceae bacterium | reverse complement strand
AGCGTGAAAAATTCCTTTTATATCACGAACAGAAAGGGAAAAACCTGCGAATGGTTTTTCCCTTTTATCGCGAATAAGAGATAAAAACTTGAAATCTGTGTTTTCCCATCTATCGCGAACAAGGCTGATAAAGTGTTTTCCTTTTATTTCTCAAACATCTGATTATCTGAAAATACCCTCTTGCAATTTAAAAAACTTGATGATATAGTGGCGGCAACGGTTTGGCGAATGCTGAAATTAACGGAATACCGGTACCGGAATTATGATAAAGCGCTTTATGATTTCAGGCAGGAGCGTCTGAGTGAAAACTTGACTCAAAACGTTATCCGCAGAAACCGTTAATTGGAAATCCGAATTCAACAATGATATAGTTGCAACGAAAAAATTGAACTGGAAAACGAAACCGTAACAACGAAGACGGAAGAAAAACCGTTGTTTGGAAGAAAGGAGAAATTCATATGATGGAAAATTATGTTTATCCAGACACTCATGATATGTTTGATTTGCACGACACATTGGAAGAACTGATCTCCAAAGAAAGCTATGATATCGGGTTGGGGCTCGGTTCAAGAGTGGACGCGGATCCCGATTTGGAGTATCTGCTGGAGGTGCTGTTCACTCCGGTAGAAGCCCGCTGCTCATATCTGGATATCTGGGGAAGCAAGAAGTATCCGGATATCATCACGGACATTAAGGATGGCAAATTTATGGATATGTCCATGGAAGAATTTGAGGAAAAGCGTGAGAAATGGGTGAAAGAAATCCGCGAGACCGATCATCCGATGCTTCGTATTGTGAAAGCGATTAAGTATGGTCGTGAGGTCAATGATTGGGAAATTAAACTGCATCTGCAAAATCTGGTTTCCAGACAGAAAAATGTACTGGTTTATATGCAAGTGTGCCAGAATATGATCACTCACGGCTTCTCACTTACTCAGATTTCTCAGGCTGTGCCGTGGGTCGATAAATCGGATATCTACGGTCTTTCCCTGATGCTAGATTTATCGATGGAACTGACTCAGGAGGAGCGGACCGAAGTGGAACAGGAATACCGCAGGACCGGGAAGCCAAAGGTATTAAAGGAAGTGTTCGGAGAAGAATAGAAATGAAAAATGAGTTAGTTTTATTTACAGACGGCGAAGTGAATATAGAAGTTCAGATAAGCCCGGAACAGGAAACAGTTTGGTTGACACAGAAGCAAATGGAAATTCTCTTTGAAGTTAAACATGCCACAATCAGTGAACACATATCAAATATTTTGTCTTCCGGAGAACTTGACGAAACTTCTGTCGGATTTTCCGACAAAAGTACAGGTGGCAGAAAACCTAAAATATATAATTTGGATATGATTCTTTCTGTAGGATACCGAGTAAATTCAAAACGTGGTATCGCGTTTAGAAGATGGGCGAACAATGTTTTGAAACAGTACATTATTCAAGGGTATGCAATCAACGAAAAACGATTAGCTGCTCTACAGAAAACAATTGATATCCAGACCAGGATGCTGGCATGCACTTTGAATGTTGAGGAAGCAGACATATTAAGAGCTGTAAATCTGTATACGGATGCCTTGTGTTTTATCACGATGAATTAACAGAGGAAGATATTAAAATTCTCTCTCTGATTTCGGAGATTACAAAGAATGAGATAGCGAAAATGCTGTTAAGATTTGCAAAGAATTCAAAGTGAGTGAAAATCGAAAGGAGACCAGACTATGGGAAGGCTTTATAAAATCAACCCGCCGTATCCCAAGTGCCATGAGGAACATAATTGGTGGCATATCCAGCTGAAGAATGAGGAACAGGCGAAGATGGATGCGTATGTGGCAGCCAGTGAGGGAAAATCATCCTTGGAGTTATTTCTGGGCGAGCCGGGGATTGTTGTTACGCGAAAGCTTAAGTGCTGTTGCTGCGGTCACGTATTTGAATTGGAAGCCGGGCTGCGGAAATTCGACGAGGTCGGATACAGAGATCAGGATTTTATTACAGCGATCGGTGAAATACCCGTGTGATAAGATAAGGAGTTGATGAGATGCATTTGGATCAGTCGGCATTGGGAATCCTACGCAAAGCGGAAGATAAACAGGGACGGAAATACACGGATTGGCGGATACTGTATATGAATCAGCCCGGACTGATCATGGTCTATAAATCCGACAGCCGGTATGAGAAGTATCAGGTTTATTTCTTTACGAGTCCGGCAAGCAAATGTCCGGGCAAATATCTGCATACAACCTACGGAAGTATCCAGGTGGAAGATGGTTCATTGACAATCAGAACAAAGAACAGCGTTTATGAATTTGAGCTGGATGCATCATGCGTATCAGAGGTGGATATGATTTTACTGTAACATACGGTAAATGAGTATTTTCGTGATGATGGCATGTGAGGCAGACAATGTCAGGTACTGGGCTGCGGGAACGATTCCGTAGCTGTTTTTACAGTTCCAGACAGTACCGAAATGAACGGAAGAGGAAGGAATGGGAAACATTTGCTGTGTATTACCCGCCGCGGGATGATACGAATTTCAAGGTATTTAAGCGGGTAATGGGAGCGTAAAGCATCGAAAGGAGACAAGCTATGGGAGAAAATTACGTATATATGGATGCCGATGAGATGACGGAATTGCAGGATATGCTTGATGATATGCTTTCCGAGGAGAGTTTTTCAATGAATGCCCTTGATGGCGCAACCGTGTATGCGGACCCGTCCCCGGATTATCTGCTCCGGGTATTGTGTACACCGGTTCTGGATCGCTGCTTTTGTCTGACTATGTGGGGTGACAGATCATATGAGCACATACTGCATGATATCAAAGACGGCACGTATCAGGGACTTACCATGGATGTTTTTGAGAAGAAACGCTTGGAATGGGTGAAGGGAATCAAGAATACGGAAGACCCCATTCTCCGTGTCGAGAAAGCATTACGGTATGCCCGTGAAGTTGAGGTCTGGGAGACAAAGAAACACTTTCTGGATCTGGTTGCGAAAGACAAGACCACGATGGTATGCGCGGAGGTGTGTACCAATATGATTAAGAAGGGCTATTCCCTGACGGAAATCGCGGAGATTGTTCCCCGTACCACCAAGGCGGATATCTACGGGCTTTCCCACATGATAAAAAAGCCGCTGAAACTGACGCCGAAGGAATATAAGGCGGTTGAAAAGGAGTACCGGAAGACAGGAGAACCGGCTATCTTGAAGAAAGTTTTTGGAGAGCCCGGTCAGAAGAAAGGAAAGTCTGAAAATGTATAGTGAATTCGGAATGATGCGATTTCAATCGTATCGGGAAGCTTATGAGAGAGCGCACGGAGAAGGATACGGAGAAACATACAGGGAATTATATAAGGAAGGCGTAGCAATGGGAAGCACCATGCAGTTAATTAAGCAGGTCTGCGTAAAAATGCAGAAATTCTCCTCCGCAGAGGAAATAGCGGATGAACTAGGGGAGACAGATATTCCACTTATTCAGGAAATTATGGATGTATCCCAGGACTTTGCTCCGGATTACAACGTTAATGATATTTATGATGCATTAAACGTATAAAGCCGGGAGGGTGGTGACAGCATGGGACAGAAAAACAATGTTGGAAAGTTCATATCACTGATTTTGCGGCATCATCCGGAAAACATTGACATTAAGCTGGATGAACACGGATGGGCCCGTGCGGAAGATCTGATTGCCGGGATAGCGAAGAGCAGACCATTTGACATGCAGATGCTGGAAGAAATTGTACGGACGGATTCCAAGCAGCGGTATTCTTTCAATGAGGATAAAACACTGATCCGGGCAAACCAGGGGCATTCCATTCAGGTGGATGTGGAACTGGAGCAAAAGAACCCACCGGATGTTTTATGGCATGGAACAGGAGAGAAGTATGTGGAATCCATCAATAAGATTGGATTGATTCCGAAATCCAGGCTGTATGTGCATCTGTCAAAAGATTATGAAACTGCGAAAACAGTCGGGAGCCGGCACGGGAAGCCGGTTGTATACCGGGTAAATGCAAAGCAGATGGCGGAAGATGGTTATCAGTTTTATCTGTCGGTAAATGGGGTATGGCTGATCAAAGAAGTGCCTGTACAGTATTTGAGTATTCTATAAGAAAGATACTTCATAGTAAATGATATAATAAGGGATGCAAGGCTCTTAATGGAACCCGGCATTCCTGTTTTATTACGCTGTTTTTTCTCTAAGGTTCTTACTCAGTCGATGTCTTATTTTCAAGAGTAATTCCACAAACTGGAAGTTGTCAGTCTGTGAAAATATTTATCTCCGAAAGTATCTTATTCAGCCGATGCTCATCAAACGGCAAATACTCAGCAACAGTAAAACCGACAACATCGCTGTTTTCTGTAATCAAATGAAGCACTTCCGACAGCTTCTCCATCGTCATCTTTCCTCCACCGGCACCGTCACCGACAAGCTCCGGATTTGCAAAATACGTCGAATGAAAGAAGTGTTCGTCCAGTACATCAATGTCAAAATGTACAAGGATATGGTCAAACCGGGTCATAAAGGCTTGGATTTCCTCGTCAGTCACAAATGCCTGATCCTGCACTTTGTAATCAACGCCCGCTTTTTTCAAAAATGCTTCTTGATAATCATGGAGTGGCTGCAATCCGACATACAGGATTTCATCCGGTTTGAACACCGGGTTTCTCATTTGTGAAGTAAGCTGTGTTGCGCCCTCTCCCATAAGACTGCCAAGCACCATTGCATGGGCATTTGGATAGCCATCATTTATTGTGGATACATCCGGGTGTGCATCAATCCAGATGATTCCGACATTCTCATACTTTCCGTGCAAATAATCAAACGGAGCAAGTGATACCATGCAGTTACCGCCTATAGTAATGATTTTGTCCGGTGCTTCTGCTGCAATTTTCTTTTGTGCATCCAGAACTCCTGCCAGAACCGCATCCTCGGCGTAGATACCGTTCGTTATAGGCTTTTCCCTGTTATCAGGAGGCAGCACATCTACCTTGATAATTGGCTGATTGGGATTCTTTGGCAAAATATACTGGAGCAAATTAGCGCCGAAATAATAGGTGTCTAAACCACCACTGACATGATCCGGGTATAATAATCTAATTGTTTTCACTCTGTAAGCACTTCCTTTCAACTTTCGATTTGTTACTCACATAATATCATATTTTTTCTTCAATCACATCTACATAATTTTAATAAACTGCCATTCGGTTTGCTTCTGTAACCAGCGTCCGGTTAATCTTCTCCTGCATTGT
>CAKRWX010000188.1 GCA_934418055.1 uncultured Lachnospiraceae bacterium | reverse complement strand
CACCTCTAACTGCTGGTTGTCATTAACTGATATCTTGACATTATCCACATCCGAAATCTCAATGTTGGTTGTCGTGTTGTCCGTTTCATCTGCAGTCAACTCTGTCGATGTTACAACCGGGGCTGCCGCCGGCGCTGCCACTGGCGCTGCTGCTGCCACTGCTTGCAGAACTGGTGCTGCTGTTGCTGTTACTGCTCCTGTTGCTCCTTCTGCTGTCGTACTGTTTTCTCCGGTCTTGTCCGATCCTGTCTCTGCTTTGCCAGCTTCAACTGTTGCTCCGGTCTGACCCGTTTCTGCAGTAGTGTCCGACTTCTGTGAAATTCCCGTAGTTTCTGTTGTCCCAGAAATCTCTGTACTTCCCGGAGTCTCCGTACTTCCTGTATTCTCTGTACTTCCTGGAGTCTCCGTACTCCCTGTATTCTCCGTATTTCCCGTATTTCCCGTACTTCCCGGTGTTTCTGTACTTCCTGGAGTCTCCGTATTTCCCGGTGTTTCTGTGTTTCCCGGTGTTTCCGTACTTCCTGTGTTTCCCGTATTTCCCGGAGTCTCCGCACTCCCTGTATTCTCCGTATTTCCCGGTGTCTCCGTACTTCCTGTATTCTCCGTATTTCCCGGTGTTTCTGTACTTCCTGTGTTCTCCGTACCTCCCGGTGTTTCTGTATTTCCTGGAGTCTCCGTACCTCCCGGTGTCTCTGTACTTCCTGGAGTCTCCGTACTTCCCGGTGTTTCCGTGTTTCCTGTGTTTTCCGTATTCTCCAGGGTTCCTGTACTTCCTGATCCCTGCGTGTTTCCCGGATTTTCTGACGTTCCCGAAGTCACTGCACTACTCGTGTTCTCCGTATTTCCCGGTGTTTCTGTCCCGGAATTCTGGTCTTTCTTTTTCTCGTCGCCCCCGGAATCATCTTCTTTTTCCGTGTCTTTGCCGGTATCTTCCGAGTCCTGGCTCTGATCCTGTCCTTCATCCTGGTACGCTCCGGGTGGACTCGCAGCTTCTTCTGCGTAAACCACGGAGGTTCCGACCATGGACAGGCACAATGCCAGAATCAGCAAAATACCTCTTGCCCTTGTCTTCACAAGCCCTTCCTCCTTTCTTTCCTGACTGTTTTTCCTTTGTTTTCTCTTCATTTCCATTCCTCCCAAACCTGAAAGTCAATTATGAAATCAAACGTCTTACGTCAAATGTCGCTATTTGCATAATTTTATTATACATTCCCTTTTATTTTTCGACAATAGTCTTGGAACGAATTACCTGCTAAGAGGAACGAATAATCATTTTTCCTTTTTTACGCCATGCATCTCTGTCAGACAATCCTTCATCTCCTTGTATTTTTTTACCGGAATCGGGATTTTACTGCCATCCAGCATCACCACTTCATACCGTTGGATCAGGGAAATGTAATTCCGGTTGATCACATAACTGCGGTGCACCGGCACCAGCTCCTTCCCACAGATCTGCTGAAATTCCGTCATATTAAGCCTGCCGCAGATCTCCGAACCATCCACCGTGTAGATCCTGCAATTTCGTCCCTCTGCTGCCACATACACAACATCCTCATTATGTAAAAAATGCACCACGTCTTTTTCATCGATCACCGTAAATTGTCTGGTGTCCGCCAGGGCATGAATATGGTTCATCAGATACTTCTGCGCCATTTCCCCTATGGTATTCACGAACTTTTCACCCTTTTTTACTTTTAATTCTCCAATGGGATTGGACACATGAAGCTGCTTGATCTTTAAGTCTCCTTCCACCATTTCCCAGGTAAATGTACACCTCTGCTGGGCCTGAAGAAAGTATTCCACTGTTTCGTCCGTAGTCACCAGATATCTTCCGGCGATGGTACAGGCAGTTCCTGCATTCTGGGCCACCACATACTCCTGTGAAACAAGATGACATGGCTTTAACTCTTTTTTTACAGCGGTCAGATCCTCGATAAAGGCATCCTTTCCCCTGGTAAACTCACTCTGCAGGGCCCCTATCCATACGATATCCTCATCACACAAGCTGATGATATAGTCGATATCCAGCTGCCAGTATCTTGTCAGACATTCCTGAGTCAGGCGTATTACCTCGTCAATGTTTTTCTTCGTCATGCGATTAATCCCCCTTCTCTGCAACCATCCTATTTTTATGTTCTGAGATCTGCTGCTTGACTTTTTTACAATTTTACCAAATACAAAATAAAATGTATACTACTCACTCGGGTAGTTTTTGAAATATTTTTCGTGTTTTTCTTTTATTTTCTTAAGTTTGCAGTTCTTTTCATAAATTCATTGAATTTTCCGATTATTTGTGTTAACCTTTCTTTAAAGGATACAATTTATAATATGATCCGCTTTTTAAGAAAGGAACCGGCCTATGAAACATCCATTTGATACCTCTAAGAATTTTTTCACGAAAATAGCTGCCCATAAAAAGAAAATCGCGGTTTTATTGATCGCAGTCATGGTATTGCCATATCTGACACAGACATTTCTGGAGCGCCAGGAACAAAAGCGTGAAGAAAAGGCAGTCGAGGAAGCGGCTCAAAAGGTCGTTGATCTTCAAAATGAAGCTTTAGACCGTTTTTCTGATTATGTGACCCAGAGCGATTATGACAATGGGCTGAAGGAAATCAATGGCCTTATCCAGATGGACGGTTCCAATCCGCAGTATTTTTTAAAAAGAGCCGGTCTGTATGTGCTTCTGGATCAGAGAGACCTTGCATTAGATGATCTAAATACAACGCTTGCCCTGTCCCCTGACCTTTATGATGCGCTTCAGCTCCGCTCCCAGATCTATGATGAAAAGGGTGAATATGAATCTGCCATTGCTGATTACCAGAAAATGTATGAGCTGGACTCCACCCAGAAGGATGTGCTGATGTACATCGCAGACTGCTACCAGCAGCTGCCGGATTATGAGAAAGCCATCGAAGCTTACGACGCCGCAGCCAAGGAATTGCCGGACTATGCCAGCGCCATTGCCTACGCCAGAGGCGTGTGTTACTACTCAACTGAGGAGTTTCAAAAGGCAGTGGACGATTTTCTGGCCTACTATCCTACTGCCCCGAATGATGGAGAACTGAACTTTCTCATCGGCTCCTGCTACATGAATCTGGAACAGGACGCCGATGCGAAACCCTATCTGTTAAAAGCGTTAAATGGAACCTCCTATCTGCCAGAGACAAACTTCTACCTGGGAAGCATTTCCATGGATGAAGAAGATTATGAGGCGGCAATCCCTTATTTCACCGCCGCCATTGAGGGGGACTGTTTTACAGACTTTTCCTCCTACAACCGGGGCGTCTGCTACCTGCATACAGATCAGGCTGATGAGGCAGTCGCTGATTTCCATTACGTGACCGAACACAGCTCGGACGCCCAGCTTTTAGCTGACTCACAAAATATTTTAGATCAGATTACCCCAAAATCCTAATTTTCCTGGAAACTCTGGCAAGCCGCCCCACATAAGATGGAGTGTAAACAAAATCTTTCTGGAGGTTTTACCATGAGTGATGTAGCAGCAACAAACTGTGGTTGCGGATGTGAATGTTCTAACGGAAATGGAAACGGCTGCGGATGCAACCTGATCTTCCTGATCCTGATCCTCTGCTGCTGTGGCGGCAACGGCTTTGGATGTTGTGAACATAATGGCTGCGGATGCGGCAACGGATGCAATGATATTATCTGGATCATTCTCCTGCTGTGCTGCTGCGGCAATGGAAACGGATTCTGCTGCTAGACAACAGACCACTGGGAGTCCTCATGACGAGGGCTCCCTTTGTTTTATCTTCTAGTCTCTTTTTCTCCGTTCTTCTTCATGGCACCTATGACAGCAGCCACATCCCGGCTCTGGCCTCTTTTCTGGTTCTGGCCTCCTGCCATGATCTGGTCCTGGCCGTCTTCCACCATCTGGTTCCGGTCCCGGTTTTCTCCTGTGCCCAGGTTCCGGTCTGTAACATCCATGACACTCTTCTGTCCTGCATTTTTCACAGTCTTCATCAATCTCATAAACGGCATTTCCATCTATCACAAGGCGAAACGACATATCTATTCTCCTGAATTTTCTTATACCTTATTTTATGAATCTGTCTCGTGAGAGTGCAAAACGCCGCGAATCCGCATTCTTCTCCTGATTCCAATGCATCGCCATACATTTCCCCGCATATTTTTTTCTCCCTTCTCATACTTTTAAGCAAAGTATTGTAAGAAGGTATCCCATGCCAGAAGATCCAACCATTAAATTAACGGATTTTGACTGCATCGTCGGCGACCACCATCTCCAGATGTTAAAGGCCGCCCTTCCCTATCTCCAGGTTTCCCAGCAGAGATTTCTCTCTTTCACCATCAAATTTCAGGAGCTGCAGCACACCATGTCCCTGCTGCAAAATGAGGACAACGCCTCCCTTGGCATCTGCTCTCTTCCGGAAGAAGCGCCTCATTCCACCTTAGATATGCTGGAAGCCATCAAACCTTACGGAAGCACTGACGAGCAGGGCTTCATCGACCTGGTCTGCAACTTCATCCGGGGCAGCCGCATTGGGGCTCAGTACCAGGAAATGAAGGCCATGGAGGCAGCACAGAACCTGAATCCAGAAACCATCGCTTCATCAGAAATCCCTTCACCGGCCACCACCTGGAACCAACAGACTGGCATCCCCAACCAACAGACAACCGCCTCCAACCGTTCTCCGACCTTTCCACGCTCCCGTATTCCCTGGGAACAACTAAAAAATCTGCTGTCCAAAGAACAGCAGAATCAGTTGGAGAACGCCATGCTGATGATGCAGGCAATTCATGAGTTTTCCTAATTTTATAATTTTTCCTATTTTATCTCTTGTGAAAGGAGGTTTCTCATGGCTCCCAACCGCCCTGACAACTGGAAAGACGATCCCCGTCTCCGCTCCATGAACCCGGAAAAAATAGCCTTTCTTGACCACCTGGCCTGTGAGATCCAGAAAACACCCAAAGACCAGCTGATGAACCGTTTTCTCTCCCTGACCTTAGAGGCCAAAGAGGCTGGAATGGTCTTTACCGATCAGGAAACCGACCTGATGACAGGAATCCTGGTGGGCTATATGTCCCCCGCAGACCGGGGAAAACTGAATTTCTTCCGCATGATGTCAAAAAAACTGGCTTCCCGCCGGGGTTTTTAATCCCCGGCATGAAAGCCAGTTTTCTATTTTATTTCTGTACAATGTTGATGATCTTACCTGGAACGTAGATCTCTTTTACGATGGTTCCAGTCAGCTTGTCAGCGATTGCCTCTTTACCTG
>CAKRWX010000187.1 GCA_934418055.1 uncultured Lachnospiraceae bacterium | reverse complement strand
GATCATAGGTTACATATGGATGACCGTTGACATCAGTTCCGTCAAATTTTTCATAAGACTGTGTAGATCCATCAACCGGCCTTCTGGTTGTCGCATCGCATGCGGTAATCTTCAGTAACGTTAAACGGCTCGTCATCTCTTTTGCGATATCTGTAGAGAAATTAAAGCTGAAGGTGGCAATATTACCTGCATTGCTGGCAGGAACAGCCAGATGCATCTGCTTATCTTCCAGAACATCCGTATCAATCAGTCTGGTATATACATGGTTTACCAGATTGTATTCCGTTACTTCCGGATCCTTTGTATCCGTATCAGAAAATCTGTCCCCTGCATTATAAAGAAGCTGGCGCTTATTGATCAAATAAGTAAAGCTTCCTTTGGTGGTTACACCTACCGTTCCGGTACTTCCGGTGTCACTCGTATGCTTTGCATTTAAAATACTGGAAGATCCAGTGCTTCTTGCATCCCATGCACTGAACAGTCCTCCCTCGTTCGGAATGCTTCCATCAATATCTGTATAAGAATAACTCCACTCCGCCCATCCGGTACTATTCGTTTTATCATCCAGTCCATTGTTCTTTAAGGACATTTCGAGTGTTGTCTGCTGTTTTGGCGTATCCTGGATACCGGAATTCAGCAATGTCTGTCCTGCGACAAATCGTCCTGTATAGCCATTCGGATATACATATTCTGTGCTTCCCTGATATTCCAGACGTGTCTTATAGGCAAATACATAATGCCATCCACGTCCCAGCTTCGTTGCGAAGAAGGTTGGGATACTTCCGTTAATATACTTCGGTGCAATACCATTATCCGTATTCTGGTTATTCGCAATTTCAGTGTTTGTCAGATTTTCTGTAATATCTGCCACAGATGCATCTGCACTGGTAACATCATTCTGATCAAAGAACAGAACCTGAATGGCAGAAGGCGCCAGACTTCCTTTTTTCACCGGATACGTCAGTTTCATCCACGGTGTGCTCCGTTCTGTATGTGCCTCCCTCCACAGTGTCACATCATCTGCCCTGTTTGCACTGGTGTCTGCATCATAAGCATTGAGATCTGCCTGTGTCACTGCATAGTAAGTGACAGATTTAGCCAGATCACCGGTATTATCATAATTTGCCTGCAGCCGGTATCCAACAATGGTATCCTCCTGATACTTATCAGCATCGGAGCCCTTGTAAGCAATACCGAGGTTATTTAAATCACCATATTTGATCGGAGTTGCTGTTACACCGTTATTCTGCGGGTTCGGGAAATCCGGCAGACGGTTAGTTACATTCATGGTCAGGCTGGTAATACTGCTCTTGGAAACCGGAATCTCATTGGCATAACCACTGAGGTTCTCTCCATTATCATATGGATAATACTTGGTATAGTCATAAATTGCCGATACCTTTACGCAGTACTGGGATGCAGTCAGGCTGGCTGACGTCATACCAAACGTACTCTCATCAAAATAGATCCGGTTCTGCTCACGGCCTTTCTTTCCATAATAAGTAGAAGCGATGACATTGGTATATGGAACGCCCGGCTGACTGGTATCTGCTACTGCAATCGCCGGTTCACCAACCATATTGCTGTCATCATCATTGGCGGTTGCGCCAAGATACAGTTTTACTTCCACTGCCTTGATAGATTTTAGTGTTGTGCTGTAGGTATTCGGGTCTGTCTCATCATTCGCCGGTCCTAAATAGATATAAGCGCCAAGAGCGGAACCATTACCTGCTGCTGCCATCTCTAACTGGACAGTATCCAGAGCGGTTGTCGTTGCCACATAGCTTCCTAAATTCCGGTAAATATAGGTCTGTGATCCAGGGGTTTCTTCGATATAACCCCATACAGAAATCGTATAAGAGGAATTTGCCCTCAAGCCCTGAAGACTTAAATTGTAGATATAGGATCCCGTATCTGCACTGCGGATCAAATCATTGATGTTTTTCACAGTCTTATAATCCTTGTAGAAATTGATTCCATCTATCCGGATCTCCATAGGATATTTTTCTGTTACTGCGATTTTATAGTTACCAGGATTGATGATCACATCACCTTTTAACTTTGTCTGATCTCCGGAGGTATCTGTGGTATCTCTCTGGAACACAACAGATATTCCTCCTGCATCGCTCATGATAAACTGATCAGACATGGCGGACTCGATCTCTGCTGTTTTTTCATTATCATAATAGATCACAACAACCTTCACCTGATACTTCACGCCGCGTTGAAGCTTCTGGTCATCCGGAAGTGTACTGTTGGCGTCATCCACATATGCCGCCACATCGGTTCTCTTTGTAGAATTGATTGTTCTTACCGGCTTTGTACTACCTGGTGTATAGATTTCAAAACGGTATCCCTGAATCGCATTATCATTATCCTCTACCTCATCCAGATATAAGCTGAAATACTGGGACTCTACTGCATATCCGGTTGGTTTGGAGGATTTAATGACAGGTGTCTTCTTCAGAGTTTTCCAGGTCTGCGTATTACCTGTTGGAATCGCCTGGCTTCCTACCATATTATCCAGACGGATCGTATAGGAGGTATTGGACTTAAGGGCCGTATTGGTCATACCGCTTCCATCTGCCAGATCAAACAGAGTACTGTCTAATTCCAGTTTTCCATCATTAAAATCGCTGCTGCTTATGGTCTTATATAACAGATCCTGCCCTGAACTATTTGAAATCACCACCCGCATGGAGGAAGAAGTAGAGAAGCTCTTCTTTGTCACCTTCATGGTGAATCCATCATCAGCTGCTTCTATCTTATCTAACTGAAGTCCCGTACTGTCCGTATAAAAAGTACGATTGATGTAATCTCTGGTACCATTTCCATTCTGAAGCTCATAACCAGATGAAATAACCAGACGATACTGGGTGTCCGGATTTAAGTTGTTCCACTGAACCTTATAAGTAGCATCACCATCAAAAGTAAGGTTCTTTCCTCCGTCTGTATATACTAAGCTGCCGTCTGGGGAAGTCCACTCAACCGCAGAACCATTGGGATCCTGCAGAACAATTTTACCACTTTCCGGCGACAGCACCGCGTCTTCATCAGTTACCGTAAAGGTAACCGTCAGGGAACCTGCGTCCATCTCATACTCGGTAATATTGAAATAAGCCTGGTACTTGGTCTCGGTATCGAACAATTTACCATTATTACCATTACCACCGTTGGTACCGGAATCGCCGCCTTTACCATTGGAACCGGCAGTACCTGTTCGGCCATCGCTTCCGGACTCTCCTTCTTCACCCATGGCTCCGGCTTTACCTTCCAGTCCCTCTTCTCCTTCTGCTCCGGCTGCGCCAGTTTCACCAGCCGCTCCGGCTGCTCCGGCTGCTCCGGCCTCTCCGGCTGCTCCGTCTTTACCGTCTTCTACGCTGAAATCAAATTCCGGTGCCACCCACTCTTCTGCAGACTGGACCTTGATATTATCATCTGCATCCAGTAACAGCTCCTGAAATGTCATGCGGTTATTTCCTGCGGAATCCTTCACGATCTTATCGCCAAAATCATAGCCGATACCATCAGAAAATTCTGCAGCAGTTCCGTCTGCGACTACCATCCAGGAAGCGTCATGGCTGGTCAGACGGATGACTCCGTCCTCGACATACTCCGCTTCCACATAGCCGCTGATCTTCTGGCTGGAACCATCCGGCAGTGTCAATGTCAGAGATGGAGAGGACAGCAAAAAACGGGTGTCCGACAGTTTCCACATAAAGTTTGTAAAAGAAACCTGGTTCCCGTTATTCTCCACATAATAGCCGTCCCCATCGGATACCAATACGACATTGGCATCTGTACCGTAGTGATTGACCACACCGGTTCCCAGATCATCCATATTCACCAGAACGCCTGAAGTCAGCGCACTGATGGAATCATCTCCATAATGGATGAAGCTGTCAAAATTGATCTTCTGTTTGGAGCCTTCAATATCTTTAAATACCGCAGTAGCTGGATACTGCACGCGGTACTTGGTTCCTGCAGAAAAATAAACGCTGGTTGGTTCTGCTGCTCCGACAGTTTCCACCATTCCTCCGTTAGCGCTCTCATCTGCTGCTGTCAGGACATATCCATCTCCGTTAAAAGAGCTGGTATTCCTTCCTGCCAGTCCTACACCGCCGCCAATAAACGCTGCCACTGCCGCCACAGGTACTATATAAGAAAATATAGTTCTCTTAAGCATGGTCTTTTTCTTCCTTTCTTATTTCCCTATTTCCTAAATTTCCATAATTTTCCAAAAATGGAACCCACAATTCCTTTTCTATGGATTCTCTGGCCTGGACTTTATATAGTCTATTTTATTTTATCTCTTTTTGGGGCGATACGTCAATGTTCGACAAGGATAAATTTGATATTTTCATGTCTATTTTTGCGTCATTCGTTTCTAACCGTCGATAAATCGACTGTTTCCATCTTTTTTCTATTTTTTCCTATCTTTTTTCTATTTTTTTCTTCTTGTATCATATCAGATGGTTATCATTACTCAGTAATTGTGGTTACTGCTGCCCAGTGATCGTGGTTATCACTGCCCGGTGATCGTGGTTATCGCTGCCCGGTGATTATGGTTGCAATGGTGGAAAGAATCCATTATAATAGAAAAGAGTCGATTCAACATTCTATTAATCTAGTTTTACTTTTAAGCAACATCAGCAATTCTGGGATGTGTAAAGCATCCTTCGCAGGTCCTTTGACCGAAAATCCAAGATTGAATTTGTAGTAAGAAAAAGTTATAATGAAGGGAGAAAATCATTTTATTATGAAAGTGAACAGGAAGTACAAAGACCGGTTATTTCGCATTGTTTTTCGGGAAAAAGAAGATCTGCTGGATCTTTACAATGCCGTAAATGGCAGTAATTACGATAATCCCGAAGAACTGGAGATCATGACGATCGAAGACGTCATTTACGTCCATATGAAGAATGATGTGGCGTTTTTGCTCAGTGATCTTTTAAATTTGTGGGAACATCAGAGCACTTTTAATCCTAACATGCCTGCGCGAGGACTAGGATATTTTGCTCAGTTATATCAGCAGTACATCGAAAAATACGGAGTTAATCTCTACAGCAGCAAGCAGAAGAAACTTCCATTTCCACAATATATCGTTTTCTACAACGGTGAAAAAGATATGCCGGAGCGGATGGAGCTTCGGTTGTCGGACGCTTTCTTTACCAAAGGCGGTGAAAAATTCCATAAGCAGCCTGCAGTGGAGGTTGTCGCGGATATGATCAATATCAATGTAGAGAAAAATGCCGCATTGATGGCGCAATGCCAGAAGC
>CAKRWX010000186.1 GCA_934418055.1 uncultured Lachnospiraceae bacterium | reverse complement strand
CCTTCGGATTGTAGATATCCGCTGTCTGGGAATCCATGATCACGCCCGTAATGCCAGCCGCCTCGCCAGCCCGGAGAATGGTTCCTAAATTTCCCGGATCCTGCAACCGCTCCAGGATAATAAAATGCGCTGCGTCAGACTGGGGAAACAGATCTTTTAACTCATAATGGTACTGTTTCGCCAGCGCCAGGATTCCCTGCGGCGTCTGGGTATCAGACATGACTTTTAACACCTCGTCCGTTACGGTCTCGACGCATTTTAGCCTCTTTAATTTCTGATAAAGGGCGCTGTCCGCCTTTTTCTTCTCTTCCTCTAAGAAATGCTCCGTCACATAGATCTGCTGGATCCTGTCATCCGGCAGTTCCACAGTCATTTTCGGACCTTCCACCACAAACAGGCCGGTCTCTGTCCGGTATTTAGCCTTTTTCGCCAGGGCCGCCGCCTGTTTTACTTTCTGATTGCTTGTACTGCTGATCATCTGATTGCCTCCAGTTCTTCCATCCAGACACGGCTGCATGCATCACTTGGCATTCTTAAATCACCGCGTGGAGAAACTGCCACCGAACCTACTTTCGGGCCGTCTGGCAGACAGGACCGCTTAAACTGCTGGGAGAAGAATCTTCTGTAAAATGTTTTTAACCATTTCAGGATGGTCTCCTTATCATACTGTCCCTGGAATGCGTAACATGCCAGGTAGTAAATGCGCTCCGGGTGATAACCAAACCGCAGCACATAATATAAATAAAAATCGTGAAGCTGATACGGTCCCACCAGATCTTCCGTTTTCTGGGAGATCACACCATCCTCAGGCGGAAGCAGCTCCGGGCTTACCGGCGTATCCAGAACATCCAATAACACCGTCCGCAGCTCCTCTTCCTTGCAGGTATCCGCGTAATACCGTACCAGATGCCGCACCAGTGTCTTCGGTACAGAGACATTCACCCCGTACATGGACATATGGTCTCCATTATAGGTTGCCCAGCCTAACGCCAGCTCAGACATATCGCCGGTTCCGATCACCAGTCCGCCAGTCTGGTTGGCAATGTCCATCAGCACCTGGGTCCGCTCTCTGGCCTGACCATTCTCATAAGTCACGTCATGGACTGCCGGATCATGTCCAATGTCCTCAAAATGCTGCATCACCGACTTGCGGATATCCACCTCCGTCAAGGTCGCTCCCAGCTTTTCTGTCATGACACAGGCATTGTGGTATGTGCGGTCTGTGGTTCCAAAACACGGCATGGTGACCGCATGGATCTGATTTCTTGGAATTCCAAGCATATCGAAGGCTCTTGCCGTCACCAGAAGCGCCAACGTGGAATCCAGTCCTCCGGAAATACCGATCACCGCATGGCCTGCGTGGGTATGCTCCAGACGCTTTTTCAGACCACAGGCCTGAATGGATAGGATCTCCTCACATCTGCGGTTCCGCTCCTGCTCATCGCTTGGAACGAATGGAGACGGATCAACGAAACGCTTTAATTCAAATTCATCCGGCTGAAGGGAGAAATGCACCGTTTCGTAAGTCTCTAACTGTTCCGGCGTTAACTGGCCATAGGTGGTCATTCTGCGCCGTTCACTGTTCAGCCGCAATAGATCCAGATCTGCGTAAATGGTATGATGGCCAAATCGTTCGGAAACTGCCAGCACCGTTCCATTTTCCGCAATGATGTTGTGGCCGCCGAACACCAGATCCTGGGTGGACTCCCCTTCGCCTGCGTTGGAATAGATATAGCCACACACCAGTCTCGCAGACTGTCCGGAAATCAGGGACATCCGGTAACTGTCTTTGCCAACGGTCTCATCGCTGGCAGAACAATTGACCATCACCGTAGCGCCAGCCATGGCATGGGAAATGCTTGGTGGACACGGAACCCACACATCTTCGCAGATCTCCGCACCTACGGTCAGTCCTGGAATTGTATCACACTGGAATAACAGGTTCGTTCCCATCGGAACCACTTCCTGCCCCCAGGACACCATCACAGGCTTCTGGTTACCAGAAGTAAAATGGCGCACCTCATAGAATTCTGAGTAGTTCGGCAAATGGGTCTTGGGAACCAGTCCCAGAAGTTTTCCCTGGCAGATAGCCGCCGCCACATTATAAAGCTTTCCCTGATACTCCCAAGGCAGTCCCACAAACAGCAGCATGGGATAATCCGCGGACGCGTCCACCAGCCGTTTTAAAGTTTCCTTTGCCTTTTCCAACAGCGGCGCGTGCCAGAACAGATCGTTACAGGTATAACCAGTCAGGCAGAGCTCCGGAAACACCATCAGAGATGCTTGATGCGCCCGTCCCTCTTCCATCAATTTCAAAATCTCATTTCCATTAAATTCCGGATCAGCAACCTGGATCTTCGGCGTTGCTGCACAAACCCGTACAAATCCGTGATTCATAAGATGGAATCTCCTTTGTTTTCAATTATATAGCTTAGTATACACTGTTTTTTCGAAAAATGGAAGTTTACTTTTTCTTACATATCGTGTACAATAGTTTTAAATCCTAGTGAATTAATAAGAATTATAAGAAGGTGCCAAATTGAAAATCTCAACCAAGGGCAGATATGCCTTACGAATGATGCTGGAATTCGCCATGAATCCCAATGAATGTACAAAGATCAGCCAGGTGGCCAAACGCCAGGGAATCTCTGATAAGTATCTGGAACAGATCGTGACCCTGCTTGCCAGGGCCGGATATGTAAAGAGTATGCGCGGCGCCCAGGGCGGATATAAACTGGCTTTTTCTCCAGAAGAATATACCGTAGGCATGATCCTGCGTGTAACCGAAGGCAGTCTGGCTCCAGTTGCCTGTCTGGAGGACGCTACCAACCAATGCGAGCGATCCCAGTGCTGCGCAACTTTAAGCGTATGGGAGAAGTTGGACAAAGCCATCAGTGATGTGGTAGACCATATTACATTAGCCGATCTGGTGGAGGAACAGAAATCTATGCCGGATTATAATTTGATGTAAACCACTCCCGGCCACACTGCATAAACTCAAAAAAGTACCGATGATTCAGCCATGATTTTTCTCATGTTGTTTCATCGGTACTTTTTTGCATTTGCAAACTTCTCACATAGATCTGTTATCTTATATACGATTTCCCCGGCTTGTCTGTTACCAAACCAGACAGGCCGGAATTTTTATAATTTTCTATCTTGCACCCTTATCGTAAGGAATACCCTCAGCCTTAGGAGCCTGGGAATTCTTGGATGTAAATGCCAGAATGATCATGGATGCGATAAATGGCATCATACTGTAAATGTTCTTAGACCAGCCAAGGGTGGACAGAATCGTGGAGTCCGCGATATTCGCCAAAGAACGGAATACTGCAAAGAACACAGCCGCAGCTGCGATCCGGTACGGTTTCCACTGTCCAAAGATCATAACTGCTAAAGCCAGGAATCCGGCGCCTGCCACACCAACCTCGAAGTTCCAGGTAGTAACCGACGGTACGATGTAGGCGAAACCACCGATTCCACCAAGAACACCGGAGATCATGACGCCGATATAACGCCACTGGTACACGTCGATACCAACAGAGTCAGCCGCCTGTGGGTGCTCACCACAGGCTCTCAACCGCAGCCCCCATTTCGTACGGAACAAGAACACATGGCTGCAGATCAGAATGATGATACCGATGATCAGGAAAATATTGATGGTCACCGGACCTAATTTGTAGATAAATGCGCTGTTATCGTAAGTCAGCTTTGCGGAGGAAGCACCACTTCCATTGGCATTGGCATTGTTAAACGCCTTCACCACAACGATAGCAAATGCTGTCGCCATCATGTTCAATGCAGTGCCACCGATGGTCTGATCTGCTTTTAAAGTAATGGCAGAAAAACCAAGAAGCAGCGAATACACCAGTCCAGCCAATGCGCTTGCCAGAATAGAAACCGCTACCAGCGCTGGAGTCGGCATGGAACCACCAAATAAGGAAAGGACAAACACGCCTGCCAGTCCGCCGATGGCCATGATTCCTTCCAGAGCGATATTGATAACGCCGCTTCGCTCAGAGAACATACCGCCAAGGGCTACCAGGGATAATACAACTGCATAAAGTAAAGTAAATTTAATCAGCAGGAACATCAGTTCTTCTCCTCCTTTCCCTTTTTCGCCAGAGCTTTCATGATCACAGACTTGAACAGGCTTACAAACGCACATAGGTAAATGATCACAGCTACGATAAAGTTAGCGATCTCCGGCTGGAAATACTTGGTTGGAAGATATGCTCCACCGACCGAAATGTGGGCAACAAAGATTGCTGCGAAAATAACGCCCAACGGATTGCTCATGGCAAGCAGGGCAACCGGGATACCGTTAAATCCGATGCCTGGAAGCTCAGTGGATACCTGCGGGTTCCACTCTGCCGCACCAGACAGGAAATATAAACCGGCACCGATTCCGGCCAACGCGCCGGAGATCATCATGGAAAGAACGATGTTGCGTCTCTCGTTGATACCTGCGTACTTTGCCGCATCCTTATTAAAACCACAAGCCTTTAATTCATACCCGAATGTAGTCTTATTCAGGATAATGTACATGATAATTGCGATCAGAATCGCGATAAAGATCGCGATAGTGGTGGAACTGGTCTTAAAAATGCTGTTTAAGCCCATATCCGGAATCAGGGAAGACGGAGAAACCGAGCTTAACTTGTAAGTTCTGGTGGTTTTCTGGTCATACATTCCCTTAAAAGTGCTGTACATCAGTTCATTGACTAAATACAGACCGATCCAGTTAAACATAATGGAGGTAATAACCTCATTTACATTAAAATACGCCTTGAAAAATCCAGGAAATGCACCCCATACGGCTCCACATACCATAGCTGTCAGCAGACAGAGATACCATGGCATATGAAGGATAATAGCGCTGAACAGCGCGCCAAAAATGCCAACGGTGTACTGTCCTGCCGCTCCGATATTGAACAGACCTGTCTTAAATGCAAACGCAACAGAAAGACCAGTCATGATCAGCGGCGCAGCCTGGGAGATCTCACTTCCGATTCCCTTTGGTCTTAAATAAAAACCGCCCTGGATAATACGGGTAAAGCCGTTCCAGGCATTCTCTGCATTGATACAATACAGGATGATCAGTCCCACAAGCAGTCCGATCGCGATACATAACAGGGACGCCGCAATAGACAGGATGGAATCTTTTTTCTTTTCGTTCATCTCTTACGATACCTTTCTTATTTTCTACGTAACTGTTCAGAATACCTTCACAGTCGCTTTTCTATCACACTTCTGCAGGAACGGTGTCACGTTTCGCACCAGCCATATAA
>CAKRWX010000185.1 GCA_934418055.1 uncultured Lachnospiraceae bacterium | reverse complement strand
TTCTATGATACCAGCAAAGAACGAGCAACGGAACAACACTGACGGCAGTTTGTGTTGAGTTCAAGAATTGTGCAAATTCCGATTTGTTTCTCTCCAAAATCATACCACAAAAACGATTAACTGAAAAGAGAGCGGAAAAAGATGACATTGAGATATAAGTTGTTACCATATTTGTATGATTGAGATACCAATTCTGTCGAAGTTCGACCGATTTTGCCGAGGTTGTTGTGAGGAGACTTTTTGTTTGCTAATATGAAAGTAGAAAATAATGGAGGTAACTGCGTATGAGAAAAAATATAAAACGATATACAGCGATTCTTTTGGTAGTAGCTATGGTTTTCCCGAGTTCTCCGGTTTACGGAAATATGGAAGATGAGTATGAACTTTTATTAGAATCGAAAGATTCTGAGGAATATCAGAAGGCTACAGATTCAAATGTTCAGAAAAACGATGAGTCCAATGAGACCGATCCAGATGATGAGGACGAAGATATTTATGAAGATGAAGATCTGATTGATGATATTCAAAAAGCTTCTCCATCTGATGCAGAAGAGAAAGATAAGGATGAAGTGGAACTGGAACAGAATCTGGAGACTGGAAAAAAGATTGTGTCTTGGAAGTGGAACGATAAGCAGGAAGCACTGATCGATGGTGAACTTCAGCTTGCAGTGACAGAAGTGGACCAGATATCTTTCGATGATGTTGTTTCTATGCTGCCGGAAAGTATTACTGCGGAAGTATTGAAAGATGGAAAATCAGCAGAAACAGAAATTTCTGTGGACGGTTGGAGTTGTAATCTTTATAAAACTGATGAAGAAGGAAAATGGCCAACAGAAGGTGAATATTTGTTTGAGGCGGAAATGCCGGATGAATATGAGCTGGATGCAGGTACTGATGAACTGAGTGTGAAAGTGACACTGGAAGACCCTGGTGTGATGTTACTGGAAGATATAAGCTCTTTAGCAATAACAGATAAAAACGGCAATACAAAACTTTATTTCTCAATGTCCGGAAACACATGTACTGGGGATGGGTATACGATCATAAAAGAAAAAGAGAACCTATATAAACTGGTCTTGAATGGAATTGATGCACAATCTATTAGGCTTAAAGAAGGAACCTGGACCGTAGAATTAAAAAATAGCAATACATTAAGTGGAGGTTCGACCGGGTTTAATATTGAGAGTGGAGTTAGTAGTGTTACATTTACAGGCAACGGAGACTTGAATATATCTGCAACTGAAAAAGGATTTATACAATCCAGTGATGCAACTATAGCATTGTCTGGAGAAGGTAAAATTACTTCTATATCAACAAATGATGAAGTTAGAGGCGGTGGATATCGTATTTATGGAGGATCCACGCTGAATATTGAAAGTGGGACGTTAAAGGCGCAAGGGGCAAAATATGGATTAGTCATTGCTCAGAATGGAGAAATACACATGTCTGGAGGTGAGGTTATTACAAAGGGCAGTGTAGATGCTTTTGAACAATCAGGGCAAAACACGTTATTTGACCTAAGAGGTGGGATAATTACATGCAATGGACGGATAAGGCAGTCAAATTCTGGAAACAAAATTATTGTCAATGGAGGAAAAATGATTGCGAATGGCAATCTTCTAATAGTTTATGGTAAAAGTTTTAATTTGCAGTCTGGTGAGTTTGTTTTAAACGGCGATTGCGTGGATGATGGTCCCGGCACATTTGTAAAAACTGGTGGAAAGCTTTCTGGAACCGGAAATCTTAGACAGAAGAAACTTGCCTTAACAATTAAAGAAACCAGCACAAGCCAAGCTCTTTCTGTTGGTTCATCTGTTACCCCAGGCAGTTTCTTTGACACTCCATCGGAATGCGGAACCTTAACCTATAACGTTACCAATGAAACAGGCAGCGCACATATCGATAACGGAAAGCTTATTGCTGATTCTGTTGGAACAGTAAAATTAAAAGTCACTTCCGCCGAAACCAATTTTTATAAATCGGCAGAAAAAGAAATAGAATTGAGCGTTGAAAAAGGAACGCTGCAAAATGTGGTGGTTACTCCATACAGTGGAACCTATGATGGCAAGAAACATGATGCGGTTACAGTGACAGTGGATGGAAAAGCGCCTACCGAAGATTTGAAAATACGCTATGCGAAGGTGACAGATTCGGGAACTGAGGAGTTTACAAATGAGATGCCGAAAGTGGAATATTGCGCAGCGTCTGGATCTCGGTATAAGGTGGAAATTTCGGGCAATCATTATGTGACTCAGGTCTTTACTTCAGAGGCCGTGAACATTGATCCGTTTAATTTAGCTAAAGCGGACGTATACTTAATATACAACAATTCACCATATACATATAATGGAAATGGGCAGGCTCCGCAGAATATTGTGGCATATATTGTGGCAACTCAGGCCCCTGAAATAATTCCACCTTCATCTTACACGGTAAGCTATGAAAAAGAGGGTGTTGATTACGAAAATGCAGTTGATGTAGGAAAGTATACGGTTGTTTTGACAGCGAATGGTAATTCTTCGAATTATACTGGAACCTATAGAGATGACGTGAATGGAACTTTCGAAATCATTCCGAAAGCATTGACACCGACCATCACAGGTACATTGACAAAAACCTATGATGGAACCCAAGATGTAAATGTAGATGTGAAAATTGTTTTACAAGATGGTAGTGACATCGTGGAGGGAATATCAGCAGAGGCAGATTCTATTTCTTACAATGATCCCAATGCCGGTGATCATAAAGCAATCACTGCTACAGGGATTCATATCACAAGTGGAAATGAGAAAGGCAATTATACACTCAGTACAGATACGGCAACTGCTGTTGGCGTAATTAAAAAAGCAGAGTTACAGAACGTACACGTTGAACAGAACGGAGAGTTATTTTATAACGGGAAAGAACAGAGTGCCACAACGAAGAAGCATGCAGAGGTACCATTCGTTTCTTCTGAACAGGTACAGTTCACTTATGGTCTGTCAGAAAATGGAACTTTTACGGATTCTGTTCCGGCTTTTAAAAACAGCGGCAGTTACTTCGTATACTACAAAGCAAGCTGCCCAAATTACAATGACTATGTTGGAATGCTTGAAGTCTTCATTCAGCCTGGAAATTTAGCGGGTGCCACAGTTACAATCAGCCCGGAAACAAGTGTGTATACAGGACAGGAGCAGACACCATCATCCGTTAAAGTGGTTCTTGGCGATGTTACCCTTCCGGAATCCGATTATGAGATTTTATATCGACGGGAAGGCCAGGAAAATGGTTTTGTGACGCCTAAAGATGCTGGAACCTATCAAGTAAAGATCACTGGAACAGACAATTTATCCAGATCTTGGAAGTGGGAGACGTTTACTATTACAAAATCCTCACCAACCATTCAGGTGAAATCTACCTACACAAGGGAGTTTGTTTATACGGGAAAGGAGATTATGCAGCCAGCTGCATCGGATCTGGAAATCACAGAGGCTTATGACGGTGATGTACAGTATACATGGAGGGATTTAACAAGTCAGGCTATTTCCTCTGAGGTACCGGTTGCTGTGGGCCGTTATGAACTCATTGCAACAATTCCAGAAAGCAATAATAATAATTCTGCGTCCTGTACCTGGCCATTTGATATCGTAGAAAAATCGATAGAGGGGGATGACATTACAATCAGTTTATCAGAGACGGATTTCCCATACGATGAAAATGTTAACCAGCCAAAGATAACTGTGATGGATCTTTCCAGAAACCAAGAATTGGTTGAGAATACAGATTATACGCTTTCAATGCCAGGCTCCGTTAATGCTGGAGAAAATTATGAAATCGTGGTAACCGGTCGGGGTAACTATAAAGGAACGAGAAAAGCCTACTACAATATTACGAAGCAGGATTTAAAAGACGCAGAAGTTACGATATCTGGAACATATGTATATCATGGCAGCCCAGTAGAACCAGAGCCTTCTCAGATTCGAGTTGTACTCAATGGACTTTTGGTGAATGCATCGGAATATGAGGTGGAGTATGCAAACAACGATGCAATCGGAGCTGCAACAGTCCTCATTAAAGCCAAAGATACTGGTAACTATGTAGGAAATGC
This sequence comes from uncultured Lachnospiraceae bacterium, assembly GCA_934418055.1. Classification (GTDB taxonomy): domain Bacteria; phylum Bacillota; class Clostridia; order Lachnospirales; family Lachnospiraceae; genus UBA3402. Next base: position 1,205 of record CAKRWX010000185.1, on the reverse strand, counting down.
TCATGGAACATTTGAAATCCTGGATCCGAAGACAAATCAGGGGGCAGTATCCAGTCAGGTAACGGTTGCTAAGAATAGCGATGCAAAAACCTTTACAGCGACCATTCAGGCCATTGACGGTGCAGAGTACAGCTTTGATGGTGTAACCTGGTCTGATAATAATCAGAAGACAGATTGTCAGCCGAGCACAGCATATTCAGCCTTCATTCGCATGAAAGAGACAGATACCGCTCATGTCAGTCCGGCAACAGAGCTGAAATTCACAACTCCAGAAATTAAACAGCGCAGCGATAGCTCTTCCGGTGGTGGAAGCAGCAGTTCTTCTGATTCTGACAGTTCTTCATCTTCTTCAGGAACTGCGAAAGATCCGGTAAGAGGAAATGTAACCAGTGATAAAGGAATCATCACAGGCGCGAATAACAGCAAGGTCAATGATGGCTACAGCCATTGGATGCAGGATGAGCATGGATGGTGGCTCCGCTTTGCAAATAACAGCTATCCGAAAGGAGCGAAGAGCGGCGAAGCAGGCGCAACCTATGCTTGGGAGTTGGTCAACGGCAGCTGGTGGGCATTTGATGAGAACGGATATATAAAGACCGGTTGGTTGAGAGATGATACATATGGTGGTTGGTTCTATGCCGATCCAGATACTGGAATGAAAATCGGATGGGTTCTGATTAATGGAAAGTGGTATTATTTCCATCCAACATCTGATGGTAAAAGAGGTATCATGTATGCCGGACAGAATACACCAGACGGATACTATGTAGATGAGACAGGTGCTTGGGACGGAAAAGAACGTTAATTTAACTTGCAGTTGATGGTTCTGCATGCAGACCTGCGCTATAATATAAGTGTCTCAAATAATAAATCTTTTTTCATGGATAAGCCGTTTCTGTGCGGCAGAGAGAGGGTGCTCTTTTGGGCATCCTCTTTTTTTTTCTCATTGAAAAGAAAAGATGTCCAAAAACGGACAATACGGTGAAATCTCAATCGGAATATCACAAAAATACACGGGCAATATCCTTTTATCAAAGAGAAGGGGTTCGAGAAAATAGAAATCATTTTCGTCTGGTCTTTCATCACCAATACAATTTCTCTGAAGTGATAGCAGATAACAGATCAGCGGGTCTTTCTAAAAAATAATCTGCTTTTATGTGCTTATTATGACTGCCCCATACGGCCAAAGCAAAATCAATTCCCGC
>CAKRWX010000184.1 GCA_934418055.1 uncultured Lachnospiraceae bacterium | reverse complement strand
CAGCAAATATATGAAATTCCATCTGAGCAGGGCGTTAAAGCGGGTCATAGCTGAGCATGACAAAATGAAGGAATAGGAGGGGAGCAAATGTCGGCAAAGCGGAGCAGCAAAGAATACAGCAATGCAGAGGCTGTGGATATTATCCACCAGGTAGCCAATTTGTATATTTCCACAAAGGTGCCGCAGGACTACGGAACAGGAGAAGAGTATACCTCTGTTGAGGTTCATACGCTCAAGCATATTGCGGACAATCCTGGCATCACAGTAACAGAACTTGCGCGGCATAATGGTAAGACGAAGGGCGCTATTTCCCAGATTCTCAAAAAAATCGAGAAAAAGGGTCTGGTTTGCAGGGAAGCGTCCAATGGAGATAACAAATTACCGCTGTTTTTGACAGAAAAGGGAAAGGAACTGGATCTGGCCCACCGAAATTATGATATGGTCCATGCCGGTGAATCCATGAATGAAGTACGGAGGCTTTACACGCCGGAGGAAATGAATACCGCCTTTCAGGTACTGGAAACCTGGCTGGAGGTCAGACGCCAGGTCGAAGAAGAACGAAAAAAGAACAAGATAAAACAAAATTATCCTGTGAACGGAAAAGATTAAAGAATGAAAGATTTACAAATCATTCTTTAATCTTTTTTTATGCAAAATAAACAGTGGCAAAAACGAAGAAATGAAAAAGATGTCAAAAATAGAAAAAAGGTATTGAAAAAAAAAAAAATAGTTTAGAATCAAAACAACAACAAATTGTGCACAAAAAAGACAAAAATAAAAAAGAAACGGAGGGAATAGTCAGAATATTAAAATAAACAGCACGAAAAGAAAACAATTTTTGCATTACATACCTGAGAAGAAACTTCACACACGGCACTGACTTCCAACATAAAGGGGGATGAACATGTTAAAAAAACTATCGTTTCTATTGGCTTTTGTATTCTGCCTGTTCCATTGCTGGACCGCAATGTTTGGAGCGGCAGCAGGAATTGGACAGAAAGCAATTCATCTGGGACTTGTATTAATTATTTTCTTTTTGGATTATCTGGCGAAAGAGGATCGAAAATGGTATTTGAAGATTACAGACCTGTTTTTTATTATTGCATCGGCAGGAAGCCTGATCTATATCATGTCAATTGACAGTACCATCGACTTGAGAAGCGGAGTGGTATATACCTACGATATCGTTTTTGGTGTTCTTCTTGTTTTGGCCTTGATTGAGGCGACACGCAGATCTGTGGGTACCTCACTTGCAATTGTCACAGGCTGCTTTATTCTGTATGGTTTCTTCGGGCAGTATATGCCGGGCTTTCTGGCCCATGTAGGAATGGATCTTCCAAGATTTATCAGCATTGTGTATCTGGGAACCGATGGAATTTACGGCACAGCAATTTATGCTTCGGCAAGCTACATTGTTTTGTTTGTTATCCTCGGAGCGGTATTTAATGAGACGGGTGTTGGCGACTATTTTACCAAACTGGCTTCCAGGGCATTTGGACGCTTTGTCGGCGGACCGGCCAAGATTGCGGTAGTGGCAAGCGGACTGTTTGGCTCAATCAGTGGCAGTGCAATAGCGAATGTCATCGGAACCGGAACCTTCACCATTCCGATGATGAAGAAATGTGGATTTGAGGATGAATATGCCGCAGCGGTAGAGGCATCCGCATCAACGGGCGGACAGATCATGCCGCCGGTTATGGGAGCTACGGCATTTTTGATTGCGGAGTATCTTGGCATCCCGTATTTTGACCTGGTCAAGGCAGCTCTGATCCCGGCTGTACTGTTTTATGTGGCAATTTTGATGACCGTGGATTTATATGCGCGTAAACATCACATTTCCGGTGTTCCGGAGGATGAGCTTCCCACCTGGAAAGAACTGGGAAAAACCGTATATCTGATTCTTCCGCTGGTATACCTGATTATTTCCATGAGCGTATTGAAGATGTCAGTTACCAAATCCGGTATTTCATCAATCCTCATGGCGATTGTATGCACCATGTTTTCTGCAAAGAACAGACTGAACAAAGAAAAAATTGTAAAGATCATCAAGGGCTCCATCAACGGGGCCAAGCCGGTAGCCATTGCTTGTGGTGTGGTTGGAATTATCATCGGCATCGTTATGGGTTCCGGTCTGGGGTTCAGGATGTCATCGGTCCTGATTCAGGTTTCCAATGGCAATCTTGCAATCCTGCTCATTTTAACCATGGTCGTATCTCTGATTATGGGAATGGGTGTTCCGACAACAGCAGCTTATCTGATGCTGGCTCTGCTTGTAGTTCCGGCCTTAAAGCAGATGAATGTACTTCCGTTGGCGGCTCATTTATTTATTTTCTATTTCGGTATTATTTCAAATGTTACACCTCCGGTTGCCCTCGCAGCCTATGCGGCTGCAGGAGTGGCAAGATGCAATCCGACGAAGACTGGATTTTTTGCCTTTAAGTTATCCTTGTCCGGATTCATTCTTCCATTTATCTTTGTTTACAACCCGGTTCTTCTGATGCAGGGAAGTGCACTTGAGATTATACAGTCCCTGATCACGGCACTCCTTGGCATTTACAGTCTGTCATGTGCGCTGGAAAAATTTGCGTTCAAGTGGGGAATCAGTCAGGTGGAGCGGGTGGCCTTGTTTGTATCTGCAATCCTTTTGGTTGTGCCTGGAACGCTGACAGATGTGATTGGATTTGTGGTTCTGGCTGCAATCTTTGCTTTAAAGCTGATTGAAAATAAGAAAAAAGTATCATGCAATTAAAAAATATAAAAAAGGAGAGACGTACTATGAAAAAACACACATTCAAAATGCTGACAGCAGCTTTTCTGGCAGGCACAATGCTGCTTGCTTCTACCGGATGCTCGAATAAACCGGTCAGCTCCGCACCCTCATCGGCTGCGGCTGCCGGCGGAGAAAGTGCTGCAGCGCCGGCTTCCTCAGGTGGAAAGGTGACAATCCGTATTGGCGGTGGCCCAAGTTCCAGTGCGAACTATACAACCTTTGCCGGCATTGGAAACCTGATCATGAAGGATAATCCAGATTATCTGGTAAATACGGAAATTTCTACCGGCTCCCAGGAAAACATTCGTATGATTCAGAATGGAACTGCACAGTTTGGTGTGGCCATGACGGATGTAGAAGAGGCAGCCGCAAAGGGAAGCCGTGAATTTGAGGGAAGCCCGGTGGATATTTGTCATGTCATGGGTGGATATACCACGATGCTGCATATGTTTGTACCGAAAGATTCTGATATTAACTCGATCGCAGACCTGAAAGGAAAAAAGCTGGCAGTAAGTAAGGGTGCAATGGCGCAGTATTATATGCCGATTTTACTGGAAGCCTATGGACTGACAACAGACGATGTACAGATCACAGAGACAGCACTGCAGGATATCTGTGATGCAGTCAATGATGGAAATGCAGATTTCGGAGTACATATCACACCATATACCAGTTCTCCGATTGCTGATCTGGCAGCGACCAAGGGAATCAAGCTCATTTCTCTGGATCAGGAACATATTGATAAGATCGTTGCAGAAAACCCGTTCTTCTTTGAAACCACCATTCCGGGCGGTACTTATACGGGAATAGATGATGATACGGTTGTAATTGGTACACGTAATAACCTGGTGTGTGCAAGAAGTGTGGATGAGGATGTTGTTTACAATGTAGTAAAGACGATCATCGAGCATCAGGATGAACTGCCGGATATCCATCCGCAGGCGAAGATGTTCAACAAGGAAAATGCAGTTGATGGAGCTTTGATTGATATTCATCCGGGTGCAGCAAAATATTATAAAGAAATTGGTATCATGAACTAGCATATAAGGAAGAGAGGCACATGTATGATTGAAGTATTTGGACATCAGGTGAATCCAGGAGAAAAAGCGTATTTCACCGTGCCGGTAGGGCAGCTTTCTCATCAGGCCGTTATTGAAATTCCGGTGATTGTGGTTGCTGGAAAAAAAGAAGGAACTGTTTTATGGGTGAATGGAACCGTACATGGTGATGAACTGAATGGTTCTTATGCCGCATGGGAGCTGTCTCGTGAACTTGATCCTGAAAAATTGTCTGGCACGTTTATTGTAACGCCAATCTGTAACCCAATTGCATTTGAAGCAAGAAACAAAATATCTGCAATTGACAGTATGGATATGGATACAGCATTTCCGGGTGACCCAAAGGGAATGCTGACCCAGCGGATTGCGTATGTAATATATGAAGAGATCCGCAAGCATGCGAAGGCACTGATTAGTTTCCATACGATGGCAACCCCGTATCTGGCCAATCCGTATTCGGTACGAAAAATTGTTCCTGGGGTTTCAGCGGAAATCAATAAAGTTTCAGAGGGGATGCAGCGTGCCTTTGGCGTGTCCGTCAACTGTCTGGTTGATTTGGGCGGCGCAACCAATGAGCTGCCGGGAGTTACAAGCGGAGCCCTTGACATCACCTGTATGAAAGATGGAATCCCGGCTTTCATGGGTGAAATGGGACAGGGCGGAAAAATCGAAGACCGGTTTGTGGAAGCAGGCAGACAGGGAATACGGAATGTCATGATCTATCTTGGAATGCTGGATGGAACTGTGGTACAGCCGCAGAAGCAGATTCTGATCACGAAGCGGAAATTCCTGCGAAGCGATAAGGGCGGCCTGATTCAGATGTGCGTGAAATCAGGCGATACGGTAAAGGCAGGCGAAGCTCTTTTGAAGCTGCATTATTATGGTTCAGAGGTTTCTGAAATGCCGGCTGAAACAGACTGCTTTGTAATTGGTACCAGAGAGAATCCGGTTGTAAGTACAGGAGACCGAATTGCTTTTGTCGGCCTGGAATGGAGCGAATGGAACTAGGCGAACGTATGCTGTTTGTGGAAACAGCCGAAGGCAAAGATATGGAGCTTTTGTACCAGCTGTGCAAAAAGCAGTCTTATGAGGAATTTTGTTTGTGGGGAGCAGATTTTGTGTATGATTACCCTCCGAATCTGGCTCAGATGAAACAAAGCTATGCCTCAAGAAAACGAATGATTCTTTACCGGGTAATCTTTCAGGAAAGAATCATAGGTTTTGCTGAACTGGATCAGATTCAGGAGAACCGATCGGACGCAGTTCTGGCCAGGGTGGTGTTGGAGCCTGAAATGCGGGGCCGGGGACTTGGAACATTCACCATAAAAAGCATATTGAAGCAGGCTTTTTGCATATTGCAGATGGAGCGCGTGAGCCTGGTTGTTTATCAGAATAATACCAGGGCCATCCGGTGCTATGAAGCATGCGGGTTTCGGATGGAAGAGGCACTCATTCGCAAGGGCCGTCCAGATGCCTGGATTATGCGGGCATTG
>CAKRWX010000183.1 GCA_934418055.1 uncultured Lachnospiraceae bacterium | reverse complement strand
CAGTCCCAGACGGTCATATTCTTTATCCTTATCCCACTCTTCCAGCTTAATCACTAAGTTAATATTCTGGGTATCTTTTACACTCTCAACACCGAACAGAGTCTTCACATCGATGATACCGATACCGCGAAGCTCAATGAAATGCTTGGTAATATCCGGAGCCGTACCAACCAGAGTCTCATCGCTGACTTTGCGGATCTCGACAACGTCATCGGTCACCAGACGGTGTCCACGCTTGATCAGCTCCAGAGCCGCCTCACTCTTACCGATTCCGCTTTCACCCATGATCAGCACGCCTTCACCAAATACATCAACTAATACGCCATGAATGGTGATGCATGGAGCCAGTTTTACTTTTAACCAACGGATGACCTCTGCCATCAGATCGGAGGTACTCATGTCGGAAACCATACATGGTACATCGTAATGGTTGCACAGCTCCAGCATATCCTCATCCGGCATCTGGCCACGGCTGTATACCAGGCAAGGGATCTTCTCTGCCAACAGCTTGTCATACATCTCCCGTCTGCGCTCTGGTGCCATCTGGCGAATGTATTCCTGCTCTACATAACCGATGATCTGGACACGGTCCTTATCAAAATGATCAAAAAATCCAGCCAGCTGCAACGCCGGACGGTTCACATCCGGATGTGTCAGAACGATCTTCTCCACATCAATCTCCGGTGTTACATTTTTCATCTTCATTTTATCGATCAATTCCTGAATCGTTACCCCGTACATATGTTCGTCTCCTTATGAAATTTGCTGACGATTATTCCTTTCAAAACAATCGTTCACACTTTTTATTACAATTCTACCACAGTTTGGTTCGATTGTCACTCAGATTCCTACACCTGCGTTTGCTGCCATAATGTCTGCGCAATGCATGAACAGGAAACACCAGCACTGACAACTGCATTTAACGGAAAAACTGATACACGCTCTCCGCTGATTTTCGGTTCATGCCTGGCACTTCCATCAGTTCTTCTAATGTTGCCTCTTTAACAGCTTCCAGAGACTGGAACTGGCGCATCAACGCCTTTCTTCTGGCCGGTCCGATATCCGGAATATCGTCCAGAATGGACTTTACCTGACCTTTTGCCCGCAGGCTCCGGTGGTACTCGATGGCAAAGCGATGGGCCTCGTCCTGGATCCTGGTGATCAGGCGGAAGCCCTCGGAATGTTTGTCTATCGGCACTTCCACATTGTTATAATATAACCCTCTGGTCCGGTGGTTATCATCCTTTACCATACCGCAGACCGGGATCTCAAGCCCCAGTTCATCTAAGACCTCCAGGGCGATATTCACCTGTCCGCGGCCGCCGTCCATCATTAAAAGATCCGGGAAGCGGGTAAAGCTGCCGAAGGATGTATCCATTCCCTTCTCTTCCAAAGTTCTGGCTTCTTCCAAACCATGGCTGAACCGTCTGGTCAGCACCTCCCGCATGGAAGCGTAATCGTTGGGGCCTTTCACCGTCTGGATCTTGAACTTGCGGTAATCGCTCCGCTTTGGTTTTCCATCCTCGTAGACGATCATGGAACCAACGGACTCCATACCGCTGGTATTGGAAATATCGTAAGCTTCCACCCGGCGGACCCGCTCCAGTCCGATCAGCGCGCCGATCTGGTTCATGGCGCCGATGGTGCGGAGCTCTTCCCGCTTGATCTTTTCCTTATCCTGGGACAGCACCAGTTTCGCATTCTTCTCTGCCAGTTCCACCAGACGCTCTTTCTCGCCTTTCTGCGGCACCACCAGTTTTACCTTCTGGCCTCTCTTTAATTCCAACCAGGAAGCGATGATCTCCGCGTCATCCAGCTCCGTCTGCACCCACAGCTCCCGCGGCACAAACGGCGTTCCGGAATAGAACTGCTTCACAAAGCTGGTAAGAATCTCCTTCTGTCCCTCATCCGCGCCTACCGTCACATGGAAATGATCCCGTCCGATCAACTTGCCTTCCCGGACGAAGAACACCTGTACCACCGCGTCGGTCTCGTCTTTTGCCATGGCAATGATATCCCGGTCTTCCATACTGCTGCTGGTGATCTTCTGCTTCTGGGCTACCTTTTTCACATTTTCCAGCAGATCCCGGTACTCGATGGCCTTTTCAAAATCCATGGCGTCGGAGGCGTCCATCATTTTCTTCTCCAGCATCTTCAACACACCGTCATAGCGGCCATTTAAGAATTCCAGGGCCTGGTTGACGGACTCCGCATACTGTTCCTTGGAAATGTAGCCCTGGCACGGGGCGTCACACTGCTTGATATGGTAGTTTAAGCATGGGCGGTCCTTGCCAATATCCTTGGGCAGATTCCGGTTACAGGTGCGGATCTTATATAATTTGTGGATCAGGTCGATGGTGTCTTTCACCGCTCCCGCGCTGGTGTAGGGGCCAAAATATTTATTCTTGTCCTTTTTCATGGTCCGGGCAAATAAGATCCTTGGGAAATCCTCTGTTACAGTCACCTTGATGTAAGGATAGGCTTTATCATCCTTCAACATGGTGTTGTAGCGGGGCTGGTGCTCCTTGATCAGGTTACACTCCAGCACCAGGGCCTCCAGCTCGGAGTCTGTGACAATGTACTCAAACCACGCAATCTTGGACACCATTTTCTGGATCTTGGCAGTTTTATTGCGGCTGCTCTGGAAATACTGGTGTACCCGGTTAGTCAAGCTGATGGCTTTTCCCACATAGATGATCTGGTCTGTAGCGTCGTGCATGATGTAGACACCTGGCTGGGCCGGAAGTTTTTTTAATTCTTCTTCAATATTAAATGTCATAGCTTACCGTAACCGTCCTCCGTCAAAGCGTTTCTGCATCTCCAGATACTGGCGGATGGCGTGGATCTGATCTTCCACACTGCCGCCGCGCTGTGGCAGGTCTAAGGCCACATAGAGGATGTCAAGTTCTCTCTGGCCGATCTTTCCGTTCATGGCCATGAGAAGTTCCAGCTGCTGGTCGATGCTGTCTGCCTCGACAAAAGGGAGAAGCAGAGGGCTTAATTCTGGTTCTGGTGCAGCGGCTGCTGCCAAGTCCGGACCTGATTCTCCATGGGAACCTTCTGTCATTCCTGAACATTCAGTTCCGTCTGCTTCTGACTGACTGGACCGGACATTCTGGCCTGTTGTAACTTCACTGCTTCCATTATGTCCATTCGCCCCACTCATTTCTACCCGTTCGAAACGGTATTTCTGCTTCACATCCGGGTATTTCTCATGATCCACTTCGCTGACAAACATGGAAAGTGGTCTTGCATACACGCCAAAATCACCATAAAGAGCCTGATAGACCACCAGTTTTTCTCCGGTCTCCGAATGGGTCGCCACCGTGATGATCTGGTACAATTTATTTTTGAAATGTCTGTAAAATTCACCTGGTTTCGGAATTCTCTCCGTCATGTAATGCCTCCCAATGATAGTTGCAGGCAGCGCTCCACAAAAGCCACTCCTCATATCCAGCGTCATAAACCGCCTGGATCTGGGCACGGATCTCGTCGTTGCCATATTTAATATAATTTTTCAGATAGGATGCAGTAAAATCCTGAAGCCACGGCCTTACCACCGCCTGGTCCTGTCCTTCTGTCTCATAGCCGGACAGATCTTCTTTGGATAACTGCAGCGCCGCTAAAATGGTGTCATAAGGCTGAGTATCTGGGTGTTCGATGCCGAAATTGCCGTCACCGTAATGGGACGGATAGATCATCGGACAAATGTAATCCAGATGGTTCGCCATATCCCCATAGGACTGACCAACCGTGTCGGAGTCAATACCGCCGCCCATGATCGCGCCAAACACATCTGCCGCCACAAAAGCGCCTTCGTCTTTTAGTTTTTCACTGGCGTACTGGACAAATTCTGTGATTACGTCTTTCTTGTCCCGTCCTCTTACATCCGCCTCGTCATAGACCACATCGCCAATTCCCTTTTCCGTGGAAAACCGGATATAGTCAAACTGGATCTCATCAAAGCCCGCCTGATGGGCCTGGATTCCCACGTCCACCAGGTAATCCCACATTTCCTGCTTATAGGGATTGACCCATGCCATGCCTTTCTTATCCCGGTAGAGGCTGCCATCCGCCAGCTTCAAGGCCAGTTCCGGCTTTTTCTCTGCCAGATACGGGTCGCGGAAGGACACCACCCTTGCGATGGTGTAAATGTTATGTTCTTTTAAAGCATCCATTAATCCCTGGATGTCCGGAATAAAGGACTCTACTGCCCCGATCTCTTCTACCAACGGCTGATCCATCGGAAAGGTGATCCGGCCATTGTCGTCCTTTACATCGATCACCACCGCGTTGACCTCCGTCTCATCGATCTTCTGGATGATCTCTTTCATTTTTTCTTCATTTCCTGCCACATAGGCAGAAAGGTAAACCCCTTTTACCTTTACCGGCTGTCTCTGAGGCGGTTCCGGTTCCGCAGCGGTGGTGACCTCAACGGGTTCCGTAGTTGTGGTGCTTTCCATTTTCTGTTCTGTCTCCACTGATTCACTTTCTGCGCTTTCCTCCTGCACCACCACAGGGGCCGGAGTCTCCGCGTCCTGTCCGATGGGCTCATACCGCTTACAGCCACTTAAGAAAACCGCCCCTGCTAATAAAATTCCCAAGATTTTTCTCATTTTGTTTTCACCCTTTACATTACTGCTCGTAAAACCTTTGCTATTTTGTATCCCGCCATCATAGCAATTGAAACCTTCTTCCATTCAGTATATACTAAATCATGGGCAAGTACCAGACTCAATTTTCGTTCGAGTGTTTACACCGTGCGATCCGTCACCCATATCTGCCCAACGAAAGGAGTTTTTATGCTTAGAATCGGTTGTCACTTATCTTCCTCCAAAGGTTATCTGGCCATGGCAAAGACTGCAGTCTCCATTGACGCCAATACCTTCCAGTTTTTTACCAGAAATCCACGAGGCTCCAAAGCGAAAGCCTTAGACCCGAAAGATATTGAAGCTTATCTGACTTTCGCGAAAGAACATGATATTTCGCAAATTCTGGCCCATGCGCCATATACGCTGAATGCCTGCTCCGCCGACCCGTCTGTCCGGGAATTCGCCCGGCTGACCATGGCGGACGACTTAAGCCGTCTGGAATCCACCCCCGGCTGCTGCTACAATTTCCATCCGGGAAGCCATGTGGGACAGGGAGTGGAAAACGGCGTGGAACAGATCTCAGAACTGTTAAATGAAATCTTAAAACCAGAACAGCACACCACCGTCCTCTTAGAGACCATGTCCGGAAAAGGCAGTGAAGTGGGCCGGAATTTCGAGGAACTGCGCCAGATCCTGGACCGTGTGGAATTATCTGACCATATGGGCGTCTGCTTAGACACCTGCCACGTCTGGGACGGCGG
>CAKRWX010000182.1 GCA_934418055.1 uncultured Lachnospiraceae bacterium | reverse complement strand
ACGCCGGCGGTCCCGGTCATGCTGGCGATGTCTCAGGACATTGATTTAAGCCAGGTTACAACGGTGATTACCATTGAACAGGATGGGGAATATACCTTTACAGGAACCTGGGATGAAAGTAATAGCCCATATTATGGAACCGATGGTCATGTAATTACAGTAAAAGAAAATGTTAAGGCGGATATTACATTTCAGGGTGTTACTATAAAAAATAGTAATTATTACGGATACCATAATGTAGTGAACTTAGAAGCTGGGGCAAAAGTAACTTTAACTTTGGCGGGAATAAATCAATTAATAGATTCTTCCGTATCCGGTGCGGCAATTCACGTTCCATCAGGAGCAACTTTGACAATCAAAGGAGGAGAAGATGATAGATTACTTGTCAGATCCAGAAGTTACGGAGCTGGAATTGGCGGAAACAGCAATGAGGGTGCTGGAACGATTATCATTAACGGCGGAAATATTTACGCAACTGCTGGATATACAGAAGATGATGAAATCCTTTCTACGATTTATAGTAGCGCCGCAGGCATTGGTGGTGGTGAAGGGAACAATGCAGGAACGATAGAGATTCATGGCGGATCAGTTCTGGCGAGAAGTGCGAAATCGGCCGGAATTGGAGATGGTAAGAACAATCTGGCCAACAACTTTACGGTATATACTGAAAGTGAAATTGCCAGAATTGGGATAAGGGGTTCAGAGAACGCAAAAGAAATTAAGGTACTCGCAAACTCCAGTCAGAAGATTACAGACCAAGGAACAATAGTACAAGTCGAATATGGAGAGCCAACATCATATGCGGTTTTCAGAGTAACATCGGAGCAAGGTAATGACGATGGAATTGAGGTTCGCGGTAACGGATCTGTGGCGTTAAGGGGAACTGGTCCGTATACTATATCCATGCTAGATCCATCAAAAGAAGTAACGTCCAGAGTGATTCAAATAAAAAGCGCCTGCACCGTAACATTGGATGGAATCCGAATGGATGCCAGTTCCATGAATAATAATCCTCCGATTGATATTGCCAGTGGATTGAGTGGGGTAACCTTAATTTTAAAAGGGAAAAATTACTTAAAAGGCGCACAACTCACTTCGGCCATTGACAATCATGAAACACCATTAACAATCCAAGGTGATGGAAGTCTGACTGCAATTGCCGGAGGCGGTTCAGCAGCCATTGGTGCAAGCTATAATGGAAATGGAAATAACATTACCATTGCAGGCGGCAATCTGACACTATATGGGGGATCAGATTCTGCATGTATCGGTGGAGGAGTTAATGCTCTTAGTACACCTCATAATTTTGAAATTTCTGGCGGAACCGTGCATTTGATCCAGGAACACGCATCCTATCTTCTTGGCAGTGCATATCGGAGCTATGGTGCATATGATAATATCTGTATTTCCGGCGGTGAAGTAACTGGAACTATCAATTACACGGGAGATTCCTACTACGCCTCTTTTGCAAGGATCTGCGACGGCCCAATCCAGATCAAGGCTCCAGATGGAAAAAGTGTCATCCTTTACGCAGGTGAGAAAAGTCCGGGACAAGTAGTGTTTGGAACCTCAACGGAGGGAGAACATACATTCCAGAAGAGTGACTGGTACATGCACGTGACGTATGGACAATCCCATAGCCTTACGGTGACAGACGGAACCATTACGAATCCTAAAACAGGATACGCCCAAGGCGAAAAAGTCCCTGTAACCGCAGAACCAAAGAAAAATGGCCAGTATTTCTACAAATGGGAAGTAACCTCCGGTTCTGGAACTTTCGAGGATCCAGACAGTGAGAATACGACATTTATCATGGATGACGAGGATACAGAGATTACCGCACGATACAAAGGCGGCAGTACGGTTACTGTCAAAAATGGAACCAAATCTCCAGAACAGGAAACCTACGCACCAGGAACGAAAGTCACCATCACTGCATCACCAGCAGAGACCGGTCAATATTTTGACTCCTGGAAGATCACATCTGGAACGGGAAGTACGCTGGCAGATGCGAAGCAAAGTACGACTACATTAACCGTTGGGAAGGAAGCTGTTGAAGTAGAAGCGGTCTATAAAAGTGGCTATATATTGACCGTAAACCGGGGAAGTGGAAGTGGTACCTACGCACCGGGAGCTAGGATAACGATCAATGCAGATACGTATGATTACGATGTGCGTTGGTCAGAATTTGTCGGATGGGTCTTGGAGAGTGGATCTGGAACATTTGAAGATGCATCAAAGAAAGATACCACATTTACCATTGGTAATGAAGATTCTGTGATTGCCGCTCAATTTAATCGGGATACTGGTGATTTTGTAGTAACAGGTGGACGGTATGGTGTCGATTATACGTATTTAGAGGAAAGTGGCGGACTGTTAAAGATTATAGGAAGCGGAACGTATGGAATTTCCTTAAAAGAAGGAATTAGTGATTCTACACAGCAAATCCGGGTTGAACAGGGAACCCCAACGATGATTCTTCATAATGTGCGGCTTGTCAGCTATGGTACTTTGGAAATCCGTGGAACTAAGGCAAAATTAATTCTGGATGGCGAAAATTCCTTTGAATCTACTGGATATACCAATTCTTATTCAGCATTAAATGGAATTGCGGTAACCCAGAATGGTTCTGTGGAGATTACCAGTATCAATGGTGATGGCAGTACAGAAGGAAGTTTGTATGCAAAAGGAAACCGTCAATATAGTAATTTGGATCACGGTTATGCTGGAATTGGTGGATCTGCAAAGCAGATCGTGATCAAAGGTGGAACCATTTATGCGGAAGGAAGTAATGAAGGCCCAGGAATTGGCAATAATGGTGCTCTGGAAAATCAAAGCATCTCAGAATCCGTTCATGTCGTTGTTACAGGAGGTCAGATAACGGCAGTTGGAAAAAATGCGCCTGGTATCGGCAATGGTGCGAGAAATCTAGGCGCAGCAACGGTTCGTATCGCAGATGGACTGAAGATCCAGGAAGGCGATTCGGAGAGCCAGCTGACGGAAGTTTCCGCAGCAGATATGGAGAATGGAGCTTCTAAAGCATATGTAGAGATTTCATCGTCCGAGATCAGTGAACCATTAATTCGAATTATTTCTGTACCCAAAGCGGTGTACCGGGGCGAACAGATCCAATTCCGGGCAGAAGTTACTGGAGATTCGGCAGACCAGGTACAATGGTATGTGACTGGTGGATCAAGTGAAGATACCAGGATCAGTGCCGATGGACTTCTGTCTGTGGGAGCGCAGGAAGCCGTGGGGACATTGACAATTGAAGCTATTCTGAGAGGAAGCGGAAAGAATGCAATCATTACTGTACCGGTGCAGGATAGAATTGTCACATTGAGCCTGGGTCAGATGGCAATTCCGGTTGGAGGAACCGTTACGGCAACTGCGACAGTATCCAGACCAGGTGCGGAAGAAATCGCAGGAAGAATTCGTTTTTACTTAGATGGCGCTCCGGTGGGAAGTATTCTTACATTAGAGGAAGGTAGGGCTTCTTATACAATTCCGGCCAAATTACTGACTGGTGGAAAACATCTGGTAAGTGCGGTATATACCAACAGCGGTGTGACATTGGAAAGCAATGCGGCAGAGGTTCTGGTAACGAAAAAAGCTGTGACGATAACAACGTGGCCAGAATATGAGGATTCCAAGTATATGGAAAAGCCATTGAAAGAGTTGACTGTAAAAACGCAAGGTACCGCTTCTGTCAATGGAACGTTCCGTTTTAAGGAGAATAATCAGTATCCGGGCCTTGGAACGAATTCGTATGAGATTTCCTTTGTACCTAATGACTCAAGTCTGTATGAAACCGTGTCGGGATCGGTTCCGGTAACCGTTTTGAAGGCAGTTCCTATAGAATATAACCTATCAATATCAGGCAGCAATATTTGTTATGGCCAGACGCTTTCTGTTTCGCAGTTTAACATATCCAGAGGATATATGAGAAATGGACGTGGCCAGGAGGTGAAAGGAAGCTGGCGTTGGAAAGAGCCGGAGCGGATTTTTGATTATGGTCGGATGTGGCCCGAAGTCATTTATGAGGTGGCTGATCAGGAACACTATGAAAATTACTTAGGAAAAACCATTCGGATATATGTGAATCCGACAACCCCAACCGTTTCCCTAGCTCTCAGCGCCAAAGAGGTAGTTGCCGGAAAGACCATTTCCGTATCAGCGAAAGCGGAAAATCCATATAATCAGGCATTAGACGATGTTCCGGAACCGGTGATCACCTATCAAATTGGTCAGGACGGACAACCACAGACCGTAACCAATGGAACCATCACCATACCAAAGGATACAGCGGCTGGAACCAGCATTGTGGTCATGGCATCTACGGCAAATAATAAAAACTACAATGTTGCGAATAAGCAGATGAATGTTACAGTCATCCAGAAACGCGACATCAGCGCCAACCTGTCGATCACCGTGAAAAATACCACCTACGGGGGGGTGATTTTACCACAGGGAAGTATCCGGAACGGTTCTTCTGACGGCACTGCAAACTGGACCTACCAGTACCGGACCGATGCAAGCCAGGGATGGAGCGATGACATTCCAAAGAAGGTGGGAACCTATGAGATCAGGGGAGTCTATGAGGATGAGTCTCAAACTGGTGAAGTTACCGAAACATTCCAGATTGTTCCGAGAACTTTGACAGTAACGGACGCAGAGCTGAAGGAAAAGATTTATGACGGAACGACCAGTGCAGAGGTTCTTTCTGTGGCATTTGCGGGAATGGCAGATGGAGATACGGTTCGGAAGACCGATTACACGGCGGAGGCTGTATTTGCGGATGCAAAGGCCGGAGATGGAAAAACAGCTGTGCTTCAGGTGAAGCTGAATGAGACACCATCCATGGCCAACTATGTCCTGAAGGAACCCCAGGTAACCTTACATGGAAAGCAGATCCAGAAAGCGGAAGCGCCAGTCCTTGGGACACAGAAAGCGATTTATCTTACCTCGGCAAGAGGAGAGCGGAAGATCACCCTGACCGGACTTCCGGCTGACTGTGGAGAGATCAGCGGAGGACGGGCAGTGATCCAGAGCGATGAGGGCGGAATCCTGGAACAGACCGTCAGAATGGATGGAGGGCAGCTGGTCATCCGTTTCAATAAGAATAGCAGGGAGCAGGCAGGTAATCAGGCTCAGATCATGATTTATGATTTGGTCATGGAAAATTATAGATCAGCGGAAATTTCGCTGTGTGTGGAATTACAGGATGATCCGAACCAGAAACCAGACTTAACCCCAGACCCGGAACCGGCGCCTGACACAGGCGGCAGTGGAAACACCGGTGGCGGTAGTGGAAACACTGGAAGTGGCAGCGGAAATACAGGAGGCGGCAGCGGAAACACCGGCGGCAGCGGAAATACCGGTGGCGGTAGTGGAAACACCGGCAGTGGCAGCGGAAA
>CAKRWX010000181.1 GCA_934418055.1 uncultured Lachnospiraceae bacterium | reverse complement strand
TCCGTTATGGCAGGAAATGATACCATTGAGGTGCGGGCGGTATTAAATCTGGAACTTCTGGCCCTTCAGCCGGTTCGCTGTCCGGTGATCACGGAGATACAGGAAAAGCCGCTGGATATGGAAAGCTTAAAAGCCCTTCCAGGAATTACCGGTTATATTATGAAGAAAGGCGACCGGCTCTGGGATGTGGCAAAACGGTTCCACACGACTGTAGATCATGTGATGGAGATGAATGAGCTGGACCAGGAAGAGGTCAAAGAGGGACAGAGATTGTTGCTGGTGAAAGAACTGCGGTAAAATACCATGCACAAAATCCATTTTCCAGGATATAATACAGTATAAGATTAACAAACCCGATGCCGGTTCTGGCATCCAGCTGGTGCTTTCAGATAGATTCAGGGCAACCTGGGCGGCTGGCGGTGGATTGCAAACGCCGGGAGCCGTCTACATATCTACATAGACTTAGGTTTCGCAGAAAGCGTAAGACCTACGGAAGCAATAACCAGCTTACAGCAGGAGAAACGAACATGAATTACACCTATTTGCTGCGGTGTGCCGACGGCACACTGTACTGTGGATGGACAAACCATCTGGAAAAACGGGTAGAAGCCCATAATGCCGGAAAAGGTGCCAAATATACAAAAAGCCGCAGGCCTGTGGTGTTGGTCTATTACGAGGAGTACGAGACCAAACCTGAGGCCCTGCGGCGGGAGGCGGCGATCAAAAAACTAAGCCGCCAGGAGAAGTTAAGAATGATTAAACAGTTTGAGGAGAGTAAAACAACTACTTAGCGGTCAATCCGGAAACCGAAGTATGCGTTCATGCCATGCTCATGGAGATCCAGACCTTCGATCTGTTCCTGATCAGTAACTCGAAGACCGATGGTTTTATCAATGATCTTAAATACGATGGTCATGGTAATTCCGGTCCATAAAAGAACAGACGCAATTGCAGTTAACTGAATGATCAGCTGTGTAAATCCGCCGCCGTAGAGCAGGCCGTTGATCTCGCTGGATGGAGCGGAAGTCGTAGCGAATAAACCAACTGCGATGGTACCCCAGACACCGTTGCAGAAATGAACGGCAACTGCACCAACTGGGTCATCCACGTGGATCACATAATCACAGAACCAGACACCGAATACAACTAAAATACCAGATACGATACCGATGAAGAACGCACCCATGGCATCGGTTACGTCACAGCCTGCGGTGATAGCTACAAGACCGGCTAACGAAGCATTCAGACACATGGAAACATCCGGTTTTCCATATTTGATCCAGGTAAAGATCATACAGGTGACAGTTGCCACTGCAGGAGCGATGGTGGTAGTAGCAAAGATAGAAGCTAACTGTGGGCCGTTGGTCGCTGCGGCGCCATTGAAGCCATACCAGCCGAACCACAGGATAAAGCAGCCTAAAGCGCCGATGACGATGTTATGTCCGGGAATTGCGTTTGGGGTGCCGTCTGCGTTGTATTTGCCAATACGAGGCCCCTCCATCCATGCACCGATCAGAGCGGTGAAGCCGCCTACCATGTGGATGGCGCAGGAACCGGCGAAATCATGGAAGCCTCTTGCTGCCAGCCAGCCGCCGCCCCAGATCCAGTGTGCTTCAATCGGATAAACAACAGCAGAAATAACAGCGGAATAGATACAGTAAGAAAGGAATTTGGTACGTTCTGCCATGGCGCCGGATACGATGGTAGCGGTGGTAGCGCAGAATACCAGGTTGAATACGAAATTAGACCAGTCAAAATTAGCGTAATCGGTTACAATCCCAAGGGTGGGAATTCCGATGAAGCCGCCTAACGTATCTTCACCAAGGAGAATACCAAAGCCTAAGAACATGAAAACCACAGTTCCGATACAGAAATCCATCAGGTTTTTCATAATGATGTTACCGGCGTTCTTGGCGCGGGTAAAACCAGTTTCTACCATTGCAAATCCGGCCTGCATGAAAAATACGAAAGCAGCGCCAATCAAAAACCAGATTCCGAATACTTCTTTTAAAACTTCTTCCATAATCGTGACCTCCTAGATTGTATTTTGTATACAGTAAAGAATTTGCAAAAAAGAAACCGCATGCAGGCTCCTTCACCTGCCAGTGGTTACATTTGCGGCATTATATGGGGGTGTATAGGGGATTGCCGCACATATGAAATTCTTTACGTGGGGGATATCTAAATTACAAAAATGATAAAAATTACAGAGCAGTTTCGCCACGCTCGCCAGTACGGATACGGACAGCATCCTGCACGTCATAGATAAAGATCTTGCCATCGCCATAATTGCCGGTGTTGATTTCTTTAACCACCTTATCAATGATTTCTTCGGCGGTATTTTCAGAAACCACGGTTTCTACCTTCATTTTCGGGAGAAGATTGACGGTGTACGCAGTACCACGGTACATCTGCTTGTAACCTTTCTGGTTGCCGTAACCCATGACATTGCTGATCATAATACCATTTACCTTGCAGCCCTCCAAGATTGTTTTTAAATCTTCCAGCTTTTCCGGTCTTACGATGATTTCCAGTTTTTTCATAACCCATCCTCCTTTTTCAGAAATGAAAAAAGGGCGTTTCCCCTGTTTATTGGGAACGCCCTCGTTCAATATAGTTCATCATTATACCGCTGAAAATGAATTTGTCAAACATTTTTTTGAAAAAAGATTATTTTTGGAACGATTGTCTTATGAAAACATCTCTTCGCCATGCGGATTTAGCAGAATTGACACACAGAACATGCCATTTTTCCATTCAAACCGGGCGTCGCCGTGATAGCGGGCCGCGATATTTTTCGCTGACCGGGTTCCTATGCCATTTCCGTCGTGTTTGGAAGAGAGGAGTCTGCCTTCATGCCAGCGGGGCGGCTCGGAACAGGTGTTATCAATGGTCAAAGAGATCAGAGATGGGGTTGTCTGTAGCACACGGACATGAATCTTGGAAGAAACAGTCTGCTTTTTACAGGCTTCCACTGCGTTTTCCAGAAGATTGCCCAACAGAACGCAGAATTCCGGTTCCGGGATGATTAATGGCTCCTGCAATTTGGCAGAAATATCGATGGAAATGCCGCTTTCCCCGGCAAGTCTTGCGTAGTATCCCAGCACGTTATTGACTGCCGGATTCTTGCAGTAGGAATAGACTGCCTTCGGCATCAGGGAATTCTGCCAGGAGGTTAAGTATTCCTGGATTGCTTTCATATCGCTATTTGCCGCGTATCCGGACAAGACTGTAAAATGATGCCGCAGGTCGTGACGTGCCATGCGGGTCTCGTCGATGGTCCTCTGCAGGGTCCGGTACTGGGCGGACTGAAGCTGGAAGAATTCATTTTCCTGGACCAGTTTCATGTTTTTGATCAATCCTTTTGCCATCAGATAAAACATCAGATAGAAGCAGAGAAGAATCCCTAAAAGTACCAGATTCAGCAGCGGATAAAACTGCATGACCCGGTTGGTATACAAGGTACTGTAATACCGAGGCCGGATTAGGCGGTTGGTGATCCAGAATGCTGTAGGGAAAATCCAGAACACATACCAGGTGTGCGGTGTTGCCAGATCGTCTAAAAGCCAGCGGGCCGCATGGGTAGCCGGATACCAGACAGCCAGGGTGATTCCCCAGGATAGGGCATTGAAGATCAGACAGCCGGGAATGGTAAAAAGGGTTGGAGATCCATCTGGTGCGATCAGAGCGTCAGCCATGACAGCCAGATTTCCGATGGTAGAAAAGACAGCGCCCACAGCCAGAAGGATACTGATACTTTTCCAGATGGAAAGACTGGTACTGAAATAGAAAAATACGGCAAACAATGGAATCATAGGAGCCAGCCAGAGATAAAATCCCACATGGAACATTTGTCCTAAGATGCCTCCGATGAATGCCCAGAGGAGAAATAATGGGATTCCGCCAAAAATCAGAAGTGTTCTCCGCACACGGACATGGTGGATGACCGGAAGATAACACAGGATAGCTGCTGGAAGCAGGGCCGTGTAGGATAAAAAGTATCGCATTTAATGTCCTCCTCTTGTTCGGTTGTAGAAAAAGGAAAGGAAATTTTCCCGTACTTTTTCATATTTTAAGCGGCTGATGGGGATGGGAGTTTTGTCCTTCAGAAGAAAATGGTCCCGCATCAGGCTGTCAACAGCTTCGAAATTCACCACAATTCCACGGACACAGTCACAGAAATAGGGGTAAGCCAGTAAAAGCGATGTCAGTTCCCCGTGCCGGATGGAATATTTCTGACAGGTACCGTCCAGAAAATGGATCAGTACATAACGTCCCTGTTGTTCTGCATAACTGATCTGGTGCAGGAAAATCCGGCTCTGCTGGTTCTCACCTGGGAGAAAAATAGACTGATGCTGCTCTAAGACTTCTGCCTCACAATGCCGCATGGCTTTGACAAAATTGTCATAGGTATAAGGCTTTACCAGATACCAGGAAGCGCCCACGTCGTAACTATCCACCGCGAATTCAGTGGAAGTGGTAGTAAAAATGATCTTACAGTCCGGATCCGTGCCTCGGATTTGTCTGGCTGTCTCCATGCCATTTAGATCCCTCATATAAATATCAAGAAATAAAAGGTCGTAACTTCCTCCTGTAAAGGAATGCAGGAAATCTTCTCCAGAAAGAAAATGTTCTGGCTCCGGAACCAGGGAAATACAATGTTCCTCGGACCATTGACATAAGAAGCGCAGCAAAGTTTCCGCGTCTTCCCGTTGGTCTTCTATGATCGCAATACGCATAGGCGTTTATTCCTCCGTGATAAATGGGACAAGGACTGTCCTGATAAACTTATTATAAAGAAAAATATAAGTAAAATCAATTTGCGAACCCTGTCGAAAACTGACATTTCATGACAGATTTTTACATCTTGTGTCAATTCCGTTGATTCTCAAAAAATAAATCGGTATGCTTAAGGTAAGCAAATGCGAAAGCAGAGATGAAAATGGGAGGTGCAGAGGATGAGAAAACGGTGGAGAACATGGGCAGCGGGCCTGGTGGCAGGCGCAATGATCGCGTCCTCCGTACAGATGCCGGTATATGCGGATATGGCATCAGATGTAGAATGGCTGACTGCGGGAAATGATGAGGAGCCAGCGGAGTCTGGGGCAGATTTTTGGGGGATAAAAAAACTGCCTATAGCAACGGATACCGAGGCGGGTCGAAGGTCAGTTGTTATAGAGGAAGAAAACTGGTCTGTGGCAACGGATACGGAAGCGGATTATGAGGACGAGGACATTCCAGAGGAAGAGATTCCAGAAGATGAGGAGTTTACGGAAGATGGAGTGATCCCAGGCGGGGAAGAATTACCAGGATTTGAGATTCTTCCGGCGACACCGACAGAGATTCCAGTGGAGACGGTTCTTCCAGTAGCAACGCCGGCGGTCCCGGTCATGCTGGCGATGTCTCAGGACATTGATTTAAGCCAGGTTACAACGGTGATTACCATTGA
>CAKRWX010000180.1 GCA_934418055.1 uncultured Lachnospiraceae bacterium | reverse complement strand
GGGCAATCCTCCCGGTTTCTTTATGTAGAGTGCGCCTAGCGGCGCACGTTTCTAAGTATGACGGACATGCCGTCAGTCTGTGGTGAAAGTCCACAAGAGGCGTAGTTGCCGACGAACTCCAAAGCGACTCCCAAGGTTTATATCGTGAGGTATAGGCGGGAGGAAGGGATAGCGAAATCGTAGCTTGACGGACAGAAATCTGATATAAGGCGTACATGGTGGATGAGCTGGCTTAGAGCAGCGAAGTCCAAAAGGAGAAACCTTGTAGCCATAAGTACAGCAAGTGATGTAGCCACCATTACGCTGTTTTGTTCTCATATCATGGATGAAAGATCTTTTCCAGCTGTTGTATAAATGCAATCTCGTCCGGATGCAGGTAATGATCCTTTTTCCAGATCACGGATACATGTACATTTTTATCCGTCTCAATTGGAATGGATATAATATGTTCATTATCCCGCAGAAGTCCCTGCAACAGGACACAGGAAACACTACCTTCCTCAATTGCCTGCTCAATATCCATCAGGCTGGTAGAGAAAAATTTAATATTCTCCGAATAACTGCATCCAAGCAATGATTTTGAGACTGTGCTATCATATTCTGTATGAAGCATTGGATATTCCGTAAACACAGCCATTGGAATTGCCGCGATCTCGTGTGGCTCAATCGCTTCTATTTTTCCAACATAACCATCTCCGTTCGTGTATAACCGCACGTTCAACGCCGCGATCTCATGCGTATGAAACTCGTCCAGTTCTGACAAGTCTACCGTGATCAATACCGCCAGATCTAACCGATTTTCCTGAATGCAGCGAACCAGATAATCGTTTCCGAAAAATCCCAGATATCCGGTTTTTTTTGTAAACGCCTCCAGTTCGCCTTTGTTTTCATTTTGCAGCAGCTGCTTCGCAATTGTCGAAATGCCGATACGAAGTGGGGAATGTTCGCTTCCAATCTTTCTCATTTCATATCGCAAATGTTCAAAATCATGTAGCAACGGCTCTGTCATCGCTGCCAGCTGTTCTCCGGCTTTCGTCGGCTGCAGCGGATTTGTCCGCAGAAACAGCTGAACTTCCAGTTCATTTTCCAGTTCCCGGATCGCATTCGAGACCGACGGTTGCGATACAAATAGCTGTTCTGCCGCCCGTGTCATATTTTTCGTTTGATATACTGCTTCAAAATACTGCAACTGCAATAAGGTCATAGCTTTCTCCGTTCTGATGTTTTCCTGCCTTCTCTGTTATCTACAGTTATACCCGAAATCGTTTTTCTCTTCAATATTTTGTTATGAAAATAGCAATCATAAGTATTCTTTATTGTTTTTTCATTCGCATTAAAAACGGGTATTTCCCTTTTTTCCACTTTTGGATTACCATCTTGTTATTAGTTTATCAAACATATTGAAAGGGGGAGCTCGGCATGAGATCACAATCAACAGCACGGCTGTCCATGCGGGAAAAAGTCGGCTATGCCATGGGAGATGTTGGAAATGCTTTCAGCTGGAGCTTTGTCACCAGTTTTCTGATGCTGTATTACACAGATGTCATGGCACTGCCTGCAACAGCAGTTGCGACTTTATTTCTTGTCACCCGCTTTTGGGACGCGATCAATGATCCTCTGATTGGCAGCCTGAGTGACCGGACAAACAGTAAACGTGGCAGATACCGTCCGTGGCTTTTGTATGGTGCATTGCCTCTGGCAATATGTACTGCTCTCGTTTTTTATAACCCGGTCGGATTACAGCAGCATTGGAAATTGCTCTATGCCTATCTGACCTACAGCCTGATGGTTCTTGCTTATACGGCAGTCAATATCCCTTACACGGCACTTTCTGCGACTATGACACTGGACTCCCATGAGCGAGGCTCTCTGGCAGGATTGCGGCTCACATTTTCCACACTTGGTGCAATGCTGGTCGCACAGATCGGAATTTATCTTGTTCCGGCTCTCGATCATACATTTTGTCCCGGACAGGGGTTTTTCACCGTTGCAGTTCTGCTTGGCCTTATCGCCTGTGCCTGTTATCTGATTACATACCGCACGACAACCGAACGGATCCTGCCGGAAGCAAAACAGAATCACCTGCCGGTTCGAAAACAGATTTCTGCAATTCTTCAGAACAAGTCCCTGCTCCTTGCAACTCTCGTTCACTTTCTTGTCGGAATGATCGTTTACGGCAAGATGGCAGTTATGGCTTATTACTTCAAATATAATGTTGGAAATTATGGTATGCTCGCTATTTTCACTCTCGTGATGCAGGGTTCCATGGCATGCGGCTCTATGCTGTCACCGAAATTATCCGACCTTTTAAAAGGAAAAGGACGCGCACTCAGTCTCAGCTTTATTTGCTACGGTATTTTTTCTTTGCTGAATGCGACCGTAACACCTGTATCTTCCCCTGCTCTTTTTTGGCTCCTGGTTGTACTGTCCAATCTCTGTCATGGATCCGGCTTTGCCATATCCTATGCTGTCATCCCGGACACCGTAGAATATGGCATGTTAAAGAGTGGTGTACGCACCGAGGGACTGATTACCGCTGTTACCTCTTTCTTTAACAAAATAGGTATGGCGATCGGTACATCTCTGACTGCCTTTGTACTTGGTATTTTGCAGTACAATCCAAACGGCACACAGTCTGCTGCAACGTTGTCTGCGATCAATATTATTATGTTTGTCGTATCCGGAGTCAGTGCAATCCTGATCGGCATTCTGTTTCTTGCTTATAAGCTGGACTATCGAACCTGTGAGCAGATTCTTCAAAAGCTTCACATCTCCGACAGCCAGCTTAATAAATAAAAAAATATTTTTAAGGAGTGTATTACTATGAAACGCTTGGATCAAAAAGTTGCTATTATCACCGGTGCCGCTATGGGACAGGGGGCTGCAGAAGCATACCTGTTCGCCCGTGAAGGTGCCAAAGTCATTGCCGCTGACATGGCTGTGGAGGAACTGGAAAAGACCGTTGCAAAGATCAATGAAGAATTTCCCGGCTCAGCCATTGCCGCACGACTGAATGTCGCAGATGAAGAGAACTGGAATGCTGTCGTAAAACAGGCTGTCGATACCTTCGGTACAGTTGATATCCTAGTCAACAATGCCGGTGTTGGCTCCAAAGGTATTATTTATGATAATACCAGCAAAGAGGATTTTGATAAGATCATGTCAATCAATGCCTGGGGACCTTTTGCCGGAATCAAAGCAGTCGCACCTGTCATGAAAAAGGCAAAGCGCGGCTCTATCGTCAATGTATCCTCTCTGGCCGCTGTTGTCGGTGTAGAATTTAACGCCTACAGCCTGACAAAAGGCGCTGTAGTCTCTCTGACCCGTGCCGCTTCCGTAGAGCTTGGCAAAGATAACATCCGTGTCAATACCATTATCCCCGGCACGATCGTAACTCCTATGACAAAGATCATCTGCGATTATCCGAAGGTTCTGAAATCCTGTGAAGATAAGACCTGCCTTGGACATATCGGGGAGCCGAATGATATCGCATACGGTGTTCTGTATCTTGCCAGCGATGAATCTAAATATACGACCGGTGCTGACCTGACCATCGACGGTGGCGAACGTTTCAAAGATGTTTTGGAACTGGAGCTGTAAGGAGGAAAGGTTATGACAGACACAAATAAAAAATGGACTCTGGCTGCTCTGTTTTTAGGGCTGTTAGAAGTAATGTTCATCGATGCAATGAGCTCCATTGTCGGTCCCGCTATTGTATCCGATCTTGGTGATACCAGTCTGTATGCTTTCATGTACACACTGACATTTTTGTGCAATACCCTTGCACTTCCGATTACATCCATGATCGGCAACAAGAGCGGGCGAAAATACGTGATTGTAGCCGGTGTGATCCTTTACGGTGTTTCTACCGTTCTGGCCGGAATGGCCGGCAACATGATGTTACATGTGATCTTGCGTGGTCTGCAGGGTATCGGAAAAGGATGCATCCTCGGAAATGCACTGGCTTATTTTGGTGAATCTCTTGACGAACAGGGCCGTGCAAAAGCAATGGGCTTTTACGGCACTTTAACCGGTATCGTATTCGTTGTGGCACCTCTCGCCGGTGGTGCGATCGGAAATGTTCTCGGATGGCGTATGACCTTCTATCTCTCCATCCCGCTGACTCTGATCGTGTTGGCTGTCCTGCTTTTCAAAATGCCGCAGGTAAAGCCTGCCACAAGCGATGCCAAGCTGGATTGGCTCGGAACCCTTTATCTGTCAATCCTGACAATTGCGATCGTCATGTTCTTCTCCTGGGGCGGTCAGAAATATAGCTGGAGCTCTACACCTGTCATCGGCGCTCTGGTTCTGTTTGTACTGTTTCTTGTACTGTTCATTCGCCACATCAACCGCTGCGATGTTCCGGTACTATCTCCGAAGCTGTTCCGGAACCGGGAATTTGTCCTTGTCATTTTGGGCGTTGTTTTGATCGGACCGACTCTGTATGCTGTTGGCTCTTACCTGCCCATGATCTGTCAGGCACTTGTAGGAACTACTGCTATGACAACTGGCATTGTAACCGCTGCCAAATCTGCCGTTCAGTTGGTTCTCGGTTATTTCATCGGTGCTTATATCGGAAAAACCGGACGTGTCAAGCTCGTTATGGTTGCAACCTCTATCGTTTATGCAATCTCCAACTTTATCCTTGGCTTTACCAGTACTCCTGCCGATATGGTTCTGCTGATTATCGGCATCCTGCTCTCTGGTCTTGGAACAACCACTTACTCGATGGTTTACACTCTCCATGCGCAGAATGAACTGCCTTCCGGTCTTGTTGGAGAAGCTACCTCTGCAATTCAGTTCCTGCAGTCCTTGAGCGGTACGATCGGTCTGTCTGTTGTCGGCATGGTGCTGAATACTTCCTTCTCTGCAAAATTGCAGCATGTAGTTCCCGCCGGTCTGGAAAAGCTCATCCCTGCGGATCAGCTGCAGCAGTATCTCGGTACCACTTTACTGACCGATCCGACCGCAGTTACCACTGCTTCTCAGGGACTCACTGTGGACGGGCAGCAGTTGTTTACACAGTTTGTGGACAATCTGCATAATGCTTACGCATGTGCAATGACAAATGCCTTCCTTGTATTAGGCGTTCTCTGTGCGATCACACTGATCTTTTCCTTGATGGTTCGACCTTCCAAGAAAATAGCTTAATCCTGTTTCGAAATGTGATGATTTCAACGGCGATATCATTCGAAATCTTCAAAGAGCAGCTGCTTTCAATGAAGAAACGCAGCTGCTCTTTTTTCTGTTATTTTGACAATATCAGCAGGCTTATCGACGCAATGGTGGTTCGGTGGTATTTTTTGTTGGGATATCCAGGGGATGATCCAGGAAATTTGTTGCGATGTCCGGGAAAATACTTGCCATCCATATGGTTTGGTGTTAAAATATTACAGATGTGCTAAACCCAAAGGACGAAAGTAGAAGAAAAGAAGGAGAGTTAAAGATGTCAGGACATTCGAAATTTG
>CAKRWX010000179.1 GCA_934418055.1 uncultured Lachnospiraceae bacterium | reverse complement strand
TGCGTCCAGTCCGCCTAAATAGATGTCATAAAGCTGCTTGCGGAACCGCTCGTTGTGGGAGCCGTAATAATAGTCCTCTTTGGCAAAATTCTGCAGCAACCAGGATTTTATTTCATCGGTAGACATGGTTCTGGCTGATCCGTCCACACAGTAATGGTGATCCGGGATCGGCCCCTTATGCCAGAAAAACAGACGGGAGATCTCATTGGTGGCCGTCTCCACGTCAAACACCACGCCCACGCACTGGCATTCTTCCGTGTCTGTCCGCTTTAATTCCAGGACAATGGTGCTGGAAAAGTTCTGGTTTCTCAGATAAGAAAACCGGTTGTCCTCTCCGATATTGATCATACCCCGCAGGTACTCAATCAGGCTTCGGTCGGAATCATCTGCCGCCGCTTTATTAAAGAAGCCGCGTCCATCGGTATTGGCATACAGAACGATCTGCAGCGCGTCAATGACCGTGGATTTACCACTTCCCGAATGACCCGTAAAAAAGTTGATCCCATCGTTGAAGGACAGCACTTTATGGCGTATATAATGCCAGTTGTTCAGGCAGATCCTGGACAGGGCTTCAAATCTCTGGTTCGTCATCTTCTGTATCTCCTTCGCTAAAGGTATTAAGAAGCGCTCTCGCGTCATCTCCCAGCAGCACCACATTGATGGCCGGGTAGATCACCAGACGGGAAAATCCGTCCAGCTCTTCCAGCACGTCCAACGGCTCCACCAGCTGATATCGCTTTAACAGTGCCAGACTGCGCCGGATCTCTGTGGGTGACGGCTGCTTTTTCAACAGGCGGTATGTGTCCAGCTTCTCATGGATTTCACTTAAATTGGTCATGGCATTGACCGAGGTAGACACTGTAGACATCTGCTCATCATAAATTAATTTCAGAACCAGAATATACAAAGTCGCCAGTCTCGGCAATTTCTCGCCCATCAGCTGTTCGCCCCGCAAATAAATGACACCCATCTGACTATTTTCAATCACCTCAATATCCATCAGCGCAAAATACGCCTGGATAAATTCCAGGTGTTTGCTGCACTGGTGATATTCCCAGTTGATCTGATAACGCTTGGTCTTCCGGTCATATTTCCGCTCCAGAAGAAAGGTCTGACGGTATAGAAGCTGGATGGATTCCTTCACCCGCTGCTGCTCTTCGCCGGACAATTCTTCAAAATAATTGATCATCTATCTTCTTCCTCTCATTTTTCTCATTCTAACCGTTCCGCACCGAGAATTGACGGATTTATTTTCCTGTTCCTTTCTTCTCAAAAACAAGCCCCGGATAGCGGTAAATACCGTTGTCGATCTCTTCCACATCCTGGCTCTGGATCCGGTACGGACTGTCCTTTCTGGTGGAATAATCGTAAGCTAAAACCAACTTTTCAAATTCCTCGTCATTGGCCACCGTATCGCCGCTGACTTCAAACCGCCCATCCGTCATATGGTCCATGACAAAACTTTCGATCTGCTTGCGGCTGTAACGGTTCTTGATCTTATTTAATTTCAGAATCTCTTCCCTGGACAGCTCCTCCTCCGGTTCGTCTTCCTCCAGACTCTCCGTAAAGTCCACTCTTGGCTTTCTGCGCTTGTAGAGGGATTTCTCAGATATCACTGTAAACTGGGACAGATTGATTTTGCTTCCAATCTTCGCCAGATCTGCTTCTCTGGTCTCCCCGTCCACTTCGGACAAATGATTTAACAGGTCGATCACCACGCCTTTCATGGTATCTTCCTGATTTAACAGGTAATTCAACCTGGTCACGGTCGCCTTAATGTATCTGGTGTGTTCTTTATCCATGTTAAAGATCCGGTGTTCAATATCGTCAAATCCCCGGTCAATCATATCCAGTTGCTTTAACAGATCTTCCACCTGAATCTCAATGCCGCGCAGCTGCTTATTTTTCACACAGACCATCTCCAGCCAAGGCACATCCTGACGCATCTGGCTGATCCATTTTTTGATATCGGTCTTATATAAATAGAAGTTATCGGAAGTCTTTAAAATATGATATTTCTTCTGCACGATCTCTTCCACATAGCCGTCCAGATGCTCTTTTAACAGATCCCCATAGTGTTTCTGCTCCAGCAGACTGGCGAAAAACTTGTCCATGTTGTGAAGCATGTCCTGAAGAGTCTTGTTTAACTTTCTGGTGTTCACAAGGGCGGTTTTTAACAGGGAAATATTGGCCCGCGGATCATTTTTGAACGCAAATAAAATGGCGTAAATGTTCTGGATATACACCTGGGTATCGTCCTCGTCCTCCCCCGCCAAATGAGAAAATGCGTCCACAAAGACCGCCGCGTAATCAGGAATCACGATATTCACCGTCATAGTGTTGTAATCATCCACCTTCCGAAGCCACTGGGTCCGCAAAAGCCAGTTCAACACCCGTGTAGCCAACGGCTCCAGCAGATCAAAATCATCCTCCAGCTCGTCCTGCTCCAGCGTCACCTTCTGTCTGGCAAAATGATCACTCAGCGCCTGAATACAGATCTCCCGGCTTAGAAAGTAGTTGCTGTACTGGTATTCCTCGTTGATCTTTAACAGGGCGTCAATGTAGATCTGGCGGTTCTTAGAGCGAAACAGCCCCCAGAAAAAATCCGGGATCTCGAAAAATTGATTTGCCATGCCTGTCCTAACCTTTCTTTGTCTCTGCCGCCGTCATGGCCAGATGCTCTTTTTTGATCTCCTCATATAACTGATAGAAGGTCCAGCGGCTGTTCTGCTCGGTGACAACTGCTTTTAAGGCAATTTTCGGAACACCGGCTTTCCGCAGGTTCAATAACAATTCGTCGATGCGGCGGCCAGTGAAATTCTTCATCACCAGGATCTCCTCCGGGATCTGGGGAATGGACTCCTGATCCGCTGTGTCGGAATCTGCCTGTCCACGAAACTGTCCAGCCCCCTCATCTGCTTCCTGGCTTTCCTTCTGGGCGATTGCCTGCTTCCACAATTCTTCCCCTTCTGCATATCCTGGCATTCCCGCCAGCGTTCCCACCAGTTCCCCGGTCTGCTCCGGTGCGATATTCTTAATACGGATTCCCATCCGCACCAGAACCCCTTTCAGCTTCGCCGCGTAGGGGGACTGATCAGGATTATAATACAAAACCATTTCTCTTAATGGTGCCATCTTGTCAACTCACTTTCTTCCTGCTTTTCTGCCTATGTTTTCTTATGGTCAGCGCCGCAAGTGTTCAGACCTGCTGAACAGTTATCCTGCTTTTCTCATGAATTGCACTTCCATCTGACGCTGCTTCTTAGCGATCATGCCACGGCATCGGCTCTGATTCGATGGTCTGCCATGGCTTTTCTACCGCACGCTGGAATAAGATCCAGGTGTATGCGTCTTCCAGTGCCTCACGTAACGGGTATCCTGGATCGGTTTCCTCCAGATATCCCTTCATATCATACATCATGGTGGCAATGGCGTACTCGTCCTGCTCTGCCTCCATGGCAAGAACCGGATTCCACTGCCTGCAGATCTCCCGCAGCGCCCCGGTCTCTAATTCCTTATATTTCGGATCCAGATATGGTTTTAAATACTCCATTTCCGGCAAAAGATCCTCTCTCACATACCGGATCAGGGAATCATTCCACTCCCCGTTCTGTCCCTGCACATTCACATGACGGGCCCGGATAAAGCTGCGGTACTGGATTCCCGCGAAATCATACAATGCCGTCTTTCCATTGGCAAATTCGATCTGAACCACCGTCCGCTCCTGCTCTGTCACACTTCCATCCGTGATGGGGCCGTAACGGGAATCCGTCTGTGTCACTGGATTGCGATACTGATTTCCATGAAGGGTCATTGCCATCGGTTCCATGTTTAACATCTGGCGGATCAGACTGGCCCCATGATAATCATGGGCCATGGACAAAGTCACTCCATAAGGATCACCAATCAGCCCTTCTTTGACCGCCTTAATTCCAGCCGCCAGAATCGGATAGCGGTGATACTGCTCTGCCACCTGGATTTTCGCCCCATGAAGACTCATTTCCCAGGCTTCCTTTAGTTCCTCTTCCGTGTGACCAACAGGCGTTTCCAAAAGCACCGGAAATCCGGCTTTCACCCATTCTCTAGCCACGCTCCAGACCGCATCCCGGTTCACTGCCACCACCACAAAATCTGGCTTTGCCTCCATGCAAAGTTCCTGCGATGTAGTCGTCGGAATTCCATGCTCTGCATTCAATTTCTGCGCCTTCTCCTCGGTTCTGCAAAGCAGGTATTTTAAGGTAAAAAACTGCGGAAACCGTTTCGCAATCCGAGCATAAAACAAAGAACGAAAACCCGAACCTACGACTACAAATGATAATGGAAATTGCATATCGCCGCCCCCTTTATTCTCTTATAACACTCTGATTTCACCAGAGAAATTCTGTCTGCTGAATAAACATTCTCCTGGCCCATTAATTACCCTTCATCAATTTCTCCAGTAACGCCTGGCATCCCTCCGACACATCCCGGTAAGTAGCTTCAAAATCCCCAGTATACCAAGGATCCGCCACATCCCGTCCACTGCCGGTAAACTCCATCAATTTATAAATCTTCTTCTCCGGATCACCACCGGCAATCCGGGTCATATTCCGGATATTGCTCTGATCCATTCCAATCAGATAATCATAGGTATCATAATCCCGTCTGCTCATCTGCTGCGCCCGGTGACCGGTACACGGAATCTGATATTTCTTAAAAATCCCCATAGTCCCATGATGGATCGGGTTCCCCGTCTCCTCTGTGCTGGTCGCCCTGGAGTCGATCACGAACTCCCGTTCTAATCCCGCTTTCTTCACCAGATCTTTCATAATGAATTCTGCCATGGGGGAACGGCAGATGTTGCCTAAACAGACAAATAGTATTTTTATCATGCTATGATTGCCTCCTTTATAAAAAACCTCTAAGCCTTTCTGATTTTAATAAGTGAAGTTGGCGACTTCGGCTTGCCATCACGATAAATATCACCTGATTTTATTAATGGATTAATCACATCCTTTAAAAACTGACTTCTGCTACGATATTGCAAAATCTCTTGAAGTTCCTTCACAGATTTTGGTCCTTCCATTTTCAAAATAGCTACAACTTTCTTCGTATTGGTGAGTCCATCAAGGTCAAATTCTAACGCTTCTCCGTGATATAAACAATCAAATAAACGAAGATTTAAAAAACCTGGATATATAGAAACCACAGGCTGCATATCTTCAGGACAATTTTTATATGCTTCTATCATCGTTTGAAACCCTGTCCCACCTCGTTCCATTAAATTAGCTATATCCAAACATGCTGCAATAATCGAATTCCGACGAATAGATGGAATGGAACCCGCAGGATATGCTTCGTAACTCTTTGGCAAAAGCCATGAACCTGGAGATACAATCTCAATTCGATCTGAATAAATATCTACATCAATTTGAGTTCCTGAAATGGAATAATCTCGATGGGCAATCGCATTTACCAGTGCCTCTCTTATAGCC
>CAKRWX010000178.1 GCA_934418055.1 uncultured Lachnospiraceae bacterium | reverse complement strand
CGCCCCAACAGCCTTAGTACGCCTTCACGAACTGATGCAGGAGGGTGCCATCAAACCACGTTTAATCATCGGCGTGCCAGTAGGATTTGTCAATGTGGTTCAGGCAAAGGAACTGATTTTGACTGATGATGTTCCTTATATCGTGGCCCGCGGAAGAAAAGGCGGCAGCAATGTGGCAGCTGCGATTTGCAATGCGCTGGTAAATAGTATATAATAGAGAGTATGTACCTTTGAATTTAAAAGAAAGAGGAATGACCATAGATGATCAAGTTAGAGAGAACAAGTGTAATGAACCTGGAAAATGCCATCCGCGGAGCTAGAAATCCCATGAACAGCTGGGGACGGATGGACAGCGGCTATGATGAGGACGGTAATTTCTGCTTAGGTCCCAATGACCTGGATCTTGGCAGAAGACTTCGCAAAGCAGGAAGTGACCACCGCAAATTTATCCGCCAGATCTTTGTGTCCGTAGATATCACGGCACCATTATACTGGTGGAAGGAATATGATACCTATAAAGTGGCTACCGTAGCCAACTCTACCAGTACCATGCATAAGATTCACAGCAAGCCATTTGAACTGGACGATTTCAGCCATGACCATTTGACGGAAGAATCCCTGGAATTTATGGGTGTGATCATTGACCGACTGGAAAGTATCCGTCAGAAATTCGTTGCAGAGAAGAAAAAAGAGGACTGGTATGATCTGATCCAGCTTCTCCCAAGCAGCTATAACCAGATGCGTACCTGCACCATGAACTATGAGACTTTAGTTAATATCTATTTTGCACGCAGAAATCACAAATTACAGGAGTGGCATACGTTCTGTCATTGGATCGAGAGCCTTCCATATGCGAAGGAACTGATCATTGCCCAGGAAGAGGAATAGAGGAGAGATATTTTCATGAATATTATTGTTGCAGTAGATAAAAACTGGGCCATTGGAAAGGATAATCATCTGTTGGTGAGTATTCCTAAGGATCAGAAGCTGTTTCGGGATGAAACGCTGGGAAAAGTGGTGATCATGGGCCGGAAGACACTGGAAAGTCTGCCGGGCGGGCAGCCGCTTTATGGCCGCAAAACCATCGTTTTGACCAGGGATCCGGAGTTTCGGGCGAAAGGTGTTACTATCTGCCATAATGTAGAGGAAGTACTGGAAGCAGTAAAAGATACAGATCCTGATGATGTGTTTGTGGCAGGAGGGCAACAGGTATATGAGGCGCTGCTTCCGTATTGTACGGTCGCTCATGTGACATATATTGATTACGCATATGAGGCAGATACCCATTTTGTTGATCTTGATCAGGATCCACAATGGGTGATGGATGTGGAAAGTGACGAGGAGACCTATTTTGACCTCTGTTATACATTCCGCCGTTATGTAAAGAAGGATCAGGTATGAGAAAACAAGTAGATCTGTTAAATGGACCGATTTTTCCTACTCTGACTGGGCTTGCGCTTCCGATCATGGCCACCTCTCTGGTACAGATGGCTTACAATCTGACGGATATGGCATGGGTAGGCCGTGTGGGTTCCCCTGCAGTGGCTGCAGTGGGAAGCGCCGGAATGTATACATGGCTGTCTCAGGGAGTTATGATGCTGCCAAAGATGGGTGGACAGATCAAGGTGGCCCATTCGTTAGGAGAGGGAAGAAAGGAAGAAGCAGTCCGTTATGCCCAGGGATCTCTCCAATTGGGAATTTTGTTTGCAGTGCTGTTTTCTGTAACGGCTCTGTCCCTGTGCCGCCCATTGATCAGTTTTTTTGGATTAAATGATCCGAATACTGTGGAGAGTGCAGTCATTTATATGAAGATCACCTGCGGTATGATCTTGTTTTCCTACTTAAATGGTATTTTTACTGGGCTTTTTACAGCAAAGGGCGATAGCCGGACTCCGTTTTTGGCAAATGTGCTTGGACTTGGCACTAATATGATCCTGGATCCGCTGCTGATTTTTGGCATTGGTCCATTTCCCCGCATGGAAGCCGCCGGTGCGGCTATCGCTACGGTAACCGCGCAGGTGATCGTTACCGCTGTTTTTCTGGTGAAAGCGGTCAGGGATCAGGAATTTCTGGGAAATGTGCGGATTTGGGAGGTGGTCCCTGTTTCTTATATGAAAACAATGGTAGGTTTAGGGCTTCCGTCTGCAATCCAGAACCTGATCTATGCAGGAATATCCATGGTACTGACGCGGTTCGTGGCAGTATGGGGAGATGCGGCAGTGGCAGTGCAGAGGGTTGGTTCCCAGATCGAATCCATTTCCTGGATGACAGCAGATGGTTTTGCAGCATCTATCAATTCGTTTGCCGGACAGAATTTCGGTGGAAAGCGGTATGACCGGGTGCAGAAGGGCTATTTTGTAGCTGCAGCCTGTATGTTTGTCTGGGGAACCTTCTGTTCCTTTCTTCTGATCTTTGGGGCGCAGCCGATTTTCCGGTTATTTATCCAGGAGACCGATGTGATCCCTATGGGTGTCCAGTATCTGACGGTTTTAGGACTGTCACAGATGTTTATGTGCATCGAATCCATGACAGTTGGGGCGCTTTCTGGTATCGGAAAGACATTTTTGAGTTCCATTATCAGTATTTCTCTTACTTCTGCCCGTGTTCCGCTGGCATTTCTGCTGCAGCGGACGCCTCTGGGATTAAATGGCGTGTGGTGGGCGTTGTCCTTGACAAGTGTGGCAAAAGGAATTATCTTTTTTATTGTATACTTAAGGGTTTTAAAGAACCTGACTCAGCGAGGAGAGACAAACTAGATGCGAAACAGAAAAAAACAGCTATTATGTCTGGTATTGGCAGGACTGATGACAACGCTTCAGCCTGCCACTGCCATGGCTACGAATAAAGCACAGGCTCAGCAGGAGAAAAAAGATGCCCAGAAGGGGCTGGATTCTGCTAATCAGAAGGCCAATCAAGCTCAGCAGCAGAAGAATGCAGCCCAGGCGGAAGTTGAGGACCTGAAAACAGAACTGACGGGACTGTTATCGGATATTACTCTTTTAGAGGAAGATATCAAATATAAAGATTCCCAGATCCAGCAGGCACAGTCTGATTACGATGATGCCCTGGATCGCGAAAAAGAACAGTATGAAGCGATGAAAAAAAGAATCCGATATATGTACGAGAAGGGGGATACCGAATATCTGGATGTCCTTTTGAAAGTGAAAAGCATGTCGGATCTGCTGAATAAAAGTGAGTATATCAGCGACATTTATGATTATGACCGGAAGAAGCTGGAGCAATATCAGCAGACCAAAATGGAGGTTGCCGCTTATAAGGAGCAGCTCCAGAACGATAAAGACGAGATGGAAGGAATGCAGATCGAATATAAGGGGCAGCAGCAGA
The DNA here is from genome assembly GCA_934418055.1 of uncultured Lachnospiraceae bacterium. GTDB lineage: Bacteria > Bacillota > Clostridia > Lachnospirales > Lachnospiraceae > UBA3402. The sequence continues at coordinate 2,140 of CAKRWX010000178.1, read as the reverse complement.
CCCTGGAGAATACCATCGCGAAAAAACGTTCCCAGATTGCGGATTTCGATACCCAGTTAGCTGCAGCAAAGAAAGCGGCTGCAGCCTATACCCAGACCATCGCAAAGAAAAATGAAGAGATCCGGAAGGCGGACGCGGAAGAGAGACAAAGAGCATTAGCGGAGGCAGAAGCAAGGCAGAGGGCTCAGGCTGAAGCAGCGCGGAAGGCGATCGAGGAACAGGAGGCAGCAAAGGCTGCGGCTTTAGCAGCCCAGGAAGCAGCTTCCAAAGATGGAACAAAGAATACGGTGATCGCTGCCAATCCAGATTCAGCCAGCACAACGAAAAATCAGAGCGCTGCGCCGACACAGGCAGCAGAAAAGACTGCGGCGGATAACTCTAACCGGACAGGTCCATCGACATCGGATACCAGCAGTGCAAATTCTACGGGACCTGGAAGTACCACAACGACAAATACCACGAATACCAGTACCTCAAAGTCTACAACGACTACTCAGTCTAGTACCACGAAAAGTTCTGGTGGAAGTGCAGCCGGGCGGGCAGTGGCAGATTATGGACTTCAATTTGTGGGGAATCCATATGTTTATGGAGGAACCAGTCTGACCAATGGAGCAGATTGTTCTGGATTTGTGTATAGTGTATACAAACACTTTGGCGTTACTTTACCACGAACCTCTTCCGAGCAGCGAAGCAGCGGTACGGGAGTCAGCTATGCCGATGCCCAGCCGGGGGATCTGATCTGTTATGCGGGGCATATCGGAATTTATATTGGCAATGGAAAAATTGTTCATGCCAGCTCTCCAAGTACTGGAATCAAAGTGGGGAATGCCGCTTACCGTTCCATTCTTGCAGTGCGACGGATCGTGCAGTAAAATGTATTGAAAAAGATTGGAGAATACATACATGAATTTACGCCATTTCTGCCGGAAAACGGCAGGCTTTCTGCTGACAGCGGCAATTCTGATGGGAGGTACCATAACGGCATACGCCAGGCCTGACTGGCCATCAGATGTTGGGATTCTGGCAGATTCTGGAATCTTGATGGATATGGACTCTGGCACAGTTATTTTTGGACAGCAGCTCCACCAGACCTTTCCGCCAGCCAGTATCACAAAGCTCTTAACCGCCCTGGTGGTGGCAGAACATGCTTCTTTGGATGATGTAGTCACATTTTCCCATGATGCGGTTTATAATGTGGAGGCAGGAAGCGGCAATAAACTGTCCCTGGAAGAGGGCGATAAACTGACAGTTGAGGACTGTTTATATGCGCTTTTACTGATCTCCAGCAACCAGTCTGCCAATGCCCTTGCGGAGCATGTTGCCGGAAGCCGGGAAGCATTTGTGGAAATGATGAACCAGAAGATCGCGGAGCTTGGCTGTCAGGAAAGTCATTTTGCGAATCCTTCCGGTTTAAATGATGAGAATCAGTATGTCAGTGCTTATGATATGGGCTTGATCGCCACTGCAGCTTTTCACAATGAGACAGTTCTGGCTATCAGTTCTGCTAAAAGTCATAAAATCACAAAAACGATCAATAATCCAGAAGGAATTGGCTTCAAAATGGAGCACCGGATCCTGATGGCGGGACCTGATAATCCTGATTATTATTGTGAAGGCGCTGTGGCTGGTAAGACAGGCTACACATCCATTGCGGGTAATACACTGGTTACTTATGCGGCAAGAGAGGGACAGAACCTGGTTTCTGTTATTTTAAAAGGAACGCAGCCCCAGTATTATGTGGATGCAAAGGCGCTTTTGGATTTTGGCTTTGCTTCTGTGAAGAATCTGAAGATTTCAGAAAATGAAACGCTTCTGACCGCTGCAGAGACCGTTCTGATCGGAGATCAGACGTATCAGTCTTCTGATCTTTCGATGGATGACCAGGCAGTCATTACGGTGCCCAAGGAGGCCTCTTTTGCGGATGTTGACAGCCAGATCGTGACGGATATTCCGGCTGACGCTCCAGTTGGGGCGGCAGCTTATCTGCAGTACACGTATAATGACCGGAAGATTGGAGGCGTATATCTGATTTCTGCATCCTTAAAAGTGGCAGAAGAGGCGGCAGCTTCCAGTGCTGATGGAATAAACGGCACTGAAAAGGATGGACAGGAACACGGTACCGTGACAGATAGTGTGCAGC
>CAKRWX010000177.1 GCA_934418055.1 uncultured Lachnospiraceae bacterium | reverse complement strand
TGGGAAATAGAAACCACCGTGCGGTTTGCAGAAACCTGCTTCAGTGCCTGCAAAACTGCCTGTTCTGTTTCCGCATCCAGATTTGCCGTGATCTCATCCAGCAAAAGCAGCTCTGGTCCTGCTGCCGCTGCTCTGGCGATAGACAGTAACTGCCACTGACCCTGGGAAAATACCTCCGGTGTGCAGATCGTATCATAGCCATGCTCCAACGCTTCGATAGAGGAATCCAGTCCCACCATTTTCACTGCCTGTTTTACCGCCTCATCGGGGATGGAATCGTCATAGAGGGTGATCTGGTCCTTCACTGTTCCCGGAACCATGTGGAAGGACTGTTCCACGTAGCCGAATAATGTTCTCTTCTTTGATTCCGGAATATCACCGGCCGGGATTCCTTTGATCAGCACCTGGCCGTCCTGGGGCTCGTAAAGGCCCAATAGCAGCTTAAATATAGTGCTCTTTCCTGCTCCGGTACGGCCCGATAATGTAACCTGCTCGCCTTTGTGCACCTGGATATTGATATGATCTAAGATGATGCGGTCATCATAACCAAAGGTTACATTTTTCAGTTCTACAAATGCTTTCGGATCGGTGTTCTCCGTCTTCGCATCCAAAGTTTCTATTTTCGTGGATTCCATCATCGGATTCAGACCGTTCACTCCTGCAGTCTCCGGTTTCCGTTCTGGAAGCCCGAAGAAATCATCGATTCTGTGGATACCAGCTAACGCCGACTGGATGGTCTGGATCTCCATACCCAGGCTTTCCACTGGAGCAAAGATCTGGGAAATGTAATTCATGACTGCGACAGCGGTTCCGGCAGACATACCAAACAGGCTTAACACCTTCGGATTGCCTGATGCAGAAAGCGCCATCACCACAGCCACTACAATGGCATTTAAAACCAGGATCACCGGGGAATATACTGCGTCATAAAAGTTGGTTTTCTCCATGGCCCGGTAGCTCTCGCCAATGTACTGGTCATACCGCTTTTCCATGTAATTTTCTTTTCCAAGACAATGTATCGTTCGAATATTGTGAAGAGATTCCGGCACAAAAGCAGACGCTCTTCCTACAGCCTTCCGATTCTCCAGCTGAGCTGCCAACATCCGTTTCTGGACAAATCTGGTAAATCCAAAAAGCGCTGGAAGCAAGATCACAAACACCAGCGCCAGTCCACGGTTTTGAAACCAGATCACCGTCAGAATACTGATGATCCGGCAGGCATCGGCAAACATACTGATAATACCTGATGTGAACAGATTTTCCACCATATCCACATCCCCAACAAACCGGGAAACCAGGATTCCTGGCTCCTGTTTATTTAACTCGTCTGCCGTCAGACGGGTAAATTTGTCCATCAGACTGCTTCTTAACGCGTGGGTAATCTTCTGACCAAATACAGTCAGAAGTCCCTCCCGCAAGGATTCTGTCAGGCCAGTCAAAGCCAACATTCCAAAATAGGATAAAACCATGGAGAATGCCAGCGCCTGTCCGGCTGTCAGACCATCGATGATCTTCCCAAGGATCAATGGCGGAATCAGGGACGTCACCACTGCTCCGCACACAGAGACAGTAATTCCCAGAGACAGCCACTTATGATTTCCGGCTGTGCGGAAAATAACGGATTTTACCTGTTCGCTATTTTTCATTCTGGTTTTCTCCCTTCTGTCCATCATGTAACTGTTCAGTACCTTCACAGTTACATGCGCAAAAACCCATTCCAGATCAGCTACGCTGATGGGATTTTTGCTTTCTTGCCTAAGTTTTCTTACGGTCAGCGCAGCAAGTGCGCAGACCTACTAAACAGCTACACTATCATATAATCTCCGGTATTCTTCTACCTGATCCCGAACCTCCTGGTGGCTTCCAATCACGGCCTGCCCCTCATTCAGCCAGATCACCTGATCCATCTGCGGGAACAGGTACAACCGGTGAGAAATCAACAACACTACACAGTCTTTCGCCATTTCCTTCAGATTCGCAAAAATCTGCTCCTCAGTCTTTTTATCCAGTGCGGAAAATGGATCATCCAAAATCAGCAGCTTCTTTTTATGGCATAAAGTTCTCGCCAGCGCCAGACGCTGGGCCTGGCCGCCTGACAGACGCACACCGCCGCTGCCCACAAAGGTCTCTATCCCCTGCTCCATCGCTTCCACTTCTTCATCAAAGCAGACAGCCTCCAGATAGGTTCTGGCATCTTTCTGATCACCCATCAGAATATTCTGCTCCACCGTATCGTTAAACAGCTCCGGATCATGACCCAGGTATCCGATCAGCTCTGCTCGTTTCGCAGCCGTCTCTTCCTGAAGCTCTTCTCCATTCCATGTGATACTGCCATCATAAGGGGATTCGCATAAAAATACTTTGCCTAAGGTAGACTTTCCACAGGCAACGGGGCCGGTAATACCGATGATCTGGCCTGGTTTTGCTGAAAATGAAATATCATCGAAGATCCGTCTGCCGTCCGGATAAGAAAAGCCCATATGGGACACTGTCAAACCAGACTGTGACATTCCAGACACTTTCTGATTTTCATGCTCCGAGTCTTCCAGGATTCCACGCTTCATTTCCACCTTCATCAGCGGCTTGATCCGTTTCCAGGACACCTGTGCCTTATGCACCGCATTAAATAATTTCGCTGCGCTGGAGGACTTCGTGGAAAGCTTGGTAAAGCAGGAAATAAAGGTGGTAAACGCTGCGATATCCCATGCGCGCCATCCCACACCCAGTACATTTTTTCCGCCAAAATACAGGATAAACAAAACGCCTGTCATAGATACCACTTTATAGATCGGAGGCATGGAAGAATTCCAGATATTTGCACGGACTGCAGCACGCTCATACGCAGAAAGATTTTCCTCATAAGCCTCTTTCCGCTCCTGCTCCCGTCCAAACACCCGGTAGGTGATTGCATTGGAAGCCCGGTCTAAGGTGGCATCGCTCAATGCTCCCGACTGTTTCTTATAAGCGGCACCTGTTTTCTGGATCACCACTTTCATCTTCTCTGCTACAAAATAGGAAATCGGAGGGAAGATCATGCTGAGGATCGCCAGTTTCCAGTCATAGAAAAGCAGCATTCCCGCATAGGCCATCAGAGCAACACCCGTATCAAAGATTTCTGTGGTAAATTTCCGCATGCCCTCAGCGCAGTCATCTACATCCAGAATCGCCTTGGTCATGACATTTCCCACGCCCTCTTCCTGAAGCTCGGTCCGGCTTTTGCGGATCAGGCTTCCGTAAAGAACCCGTTTCATGCTCCGGTTTACATTGTTGGCAAACCGCCGCACGTAGAAACGCTTCAAATACCGGGAACTCTGCACCGCTGCGATAGAAACCATATAAGCCAGTACCAGAACTGCCATGTCAGAAAATACCTTCGATCCGCCTAAGATATCGATCAGACATCCGGCCATCTTTCCCTCAAACCATGGTCCCGCAAGCAGTCCCAGGTTGTAGATCAGGCCAGATACGGTAATCAATACCAGGATTTTCCATTCTGTCTTAAAATACGTGCTGATCCGGTCATACATGATTCTCACCTGTCTGCTCTACAACTCTGGCCACATCCACAAAGCCCGCCTGCCGTTGCCGTTTAGACTTCCAGTACAATGTGTCTAATGTCTTACAAAACGCCTCTTTTTCCTCTTTTGGCAACTCAGAAAGTAGCCACTCATAGAAAATCCCCTCAATCTTCGCCTTAGAATTTTTCAGACACTCTGCTTTCTCAGTAGCATACAGAAGCTGGCTTCTGCCGTCTGCCGGATTCGGCTTCCGCACCAGATAGCCCTTGCTCTCCAGACTTGCCGCCCGTCTGGCCGCCGCTCCTTTATCAATCTGAAGGCTTTCCCGCACCGCTGTCTGCGTGATCCCCGGATTGTGCCGCACCAGATGGATGAAATCAAACTCCGCTGTTCCAATTCCCTCTTCTTTCATGGTCTGAACGGTGAATTTGGCTACTTCCCTGGCGATCTTCGTGATTTTTCTTCCTGTCTCGTCCATACGTCTCCTCTCTGATAACCATTCAGCGTATCCACACAGCAAAGGTGCTGTTTCACTGAACGCAAAATAGTTGTACATACATCTAATTGGATGATAGTACAACTATTTTTATCTGTCAAGAAAATATCTCTATTTTTTTATCGTCAACGTATTTCTCATGACATATTCTCTTCCCACCGCAGTGTGATTCCACAAAGCTTCTTATTTGTTCTATTATCTCTTTTTATAAAGAACCAGTTCCGGGTCTGCCCCATCCTCTCCATACGTGCAAATGATAATAAAATCCATATTGGCAAGAATCCCAAAGCACCGGTCTCCGCCGAATTCGGACTCCAGTTGATTACCTAAATACGTTGTCTGATCGTCCAGGAATTTTACTTTTCTTCCATTAGGTAATGGATACTCAATGTTCACATACTGTCCCACCAGGGCATTTAATTTTTCTACCTTCGGTAAGCCCTCGATATGAAGATCATTGATTTCTTTCATCAGTTGCTGCTTAAAGGCTTCAAATTCCCCCTGATCGCTCAGTTCCTCGTACCGCTTCCAATAGTCCAGTTTTGGAAGCAGTTCTTTCATGTACACACGGGCCTGTTCCTCGGTGAAATTTTCATTTACCATGTGTTTGACACAAACATCGATCAGATCGTCCATATCGCTGTAAGTATAGGTTCCATCGGCATAACACCATTTGCAATAGTCCTCATTTAAACTGCCATCACTGTTATGCCCCATCATTCCATCGTCCTCTAAGGGCATTCCACAGCACTGGCAGACCAGTTGCCTTGGCTCACCTAATAGTGTGTTGATCGAAACATCCAGTACCTTCGATAACAATTTCAATGTCTCCGTATTAGGAACCGTCTCCCCATTCTCCCACCGGGACACCGCCTGTCTCGTCACCAGAACCTTTTCCGCCAGTTCCCCCTGGGATAACCCTTGTTTCGTGCGGAGTTCATAAATAATATCCTTTGTTTCCATCGTGTTCCCTCCTCATATACTTCCTAATAAATATCATAACAGAAGAATCGATCGAAGGAAAGCAACGTGTAGTTTCCCGTAAAATGCTGGTTGAACTTTCTGGCGCTTATGCTATGATAAATTTAGGTAACTGTGAAGGTACTGAACCGTTACAAATTTCAAGTTTACTTGGTTATGAGAGGATGTAAAAAATGATTCCACAACAGGAAATTTTGCTTCTGGCTATAAAGGCCGGGCAGATTCAATTGGAAAATGGCGCAGAAATCTTCCGTGTAGAGGATACCATCATGCACATCTGCCGTTCTTATGGCCTTCATTCGGTCAACACCTTCGTTCTCAGCAACGGAATCTTTATCAGTTGTGGGGACGAGCAGGAGCCGCAATTTGCCAAGGTGCTGCAGGTTCCGGTCAATCATACCAATCTGCGCCGGGTGGCAGAGGTCAACCAGCTTTCCAGGCGGATTGAAGAAGAAAAGCTGGCACCGGAAGAGGCCCGGCAGGAACTGAAAC
>CAKRWX010000176.1 GCA_934418055.1 uncultured Lachnospiraceae bacterium | reverse complement strand
ATGGTTTCCGCGACCGGAGAGCAAGGGGACGTAAGAATGGAGACGGAGAACCTGGACAGGAAGCGGCAGGACGTGAAGAACGGATGAAGATCCGGGTTTCTGGACGGGACGGATTTTCTCTGGATCATGAAACGGTAGAAATGCGTTTTGTGGAGCAGCTGGCAGATGGAGAACAGTCGGCTGCACTGGCTCAGTTTCTGCGGTATGCCTTAACAAAAGAACTGAAAGAGAGAAGCTGCAGCGTTACACAGTTGGCCGATCGTCTGGAGCTGCTTCTGAATCAGAAAGGCTGGTCGGCCTTTACCAGTCCGTTTATCCCATGTGGACTGGCACGGCCAAGAAGACAGGAGATTTTTGCGGCGATTAACCGATATCGGGGGTAATAGTAGCGACGGATTCTCCCTCCCGAAGCTCTGGTGGAAAATAATAATTCTGTCCAGGAATCCTGGTTCCTGGGGCAGTTCCACTGGAGCTTTTTTTATTGGTTCCGTTTTCTTTAAATTCTATTTTTTCGATGGCTAATTCTACGGCTTTTTCGGCCATTCCACCGATATCTTGTCCAATGGTGGTTAGCTTTGGCGCAAGCATTCTGGAAAATCTGGTATCATCGTATCCGATCACGGAAAGTTCTTTTCCGATTGTCAGTCCCATTTCCCAGGCAAATTCGTAGACACCTTCCGCAATCTGATCATTTTCCGCAAAGAATGCACGGATTCCCTGTTCATAGAGCGTTCTGGCTCCATCGTATCCTGTCTGCCTGGAGAAAGTTCCCTGATAGGTGAGAACCTGGTCTAAGGGCAGATGATTGGCTGCGAAAGCGCTCCAGAAACCTTCCAGACGGGTTCTGGCTGTGTAGGTGTTTTCACCGCCCAGAAGCACGCCTACGTGGGTATGGCCGTGGCTGATGAGATATTCTGCCGCTAATCGTCCGCCGCGCTTGTTATCGCAGGTGACAAAATCGCAGAATACGGAATAGACCGCCCGGTCTAACAGTACCATGGGGATGCGGCTGTTCTGGAGGTATTTGACCAGTTTGATGCCCTCCGGGGTGATGGATTGTGGGGCAGTCAGGAGAACGCCGTCGCAGGTTTTGGCGATCAGGCATTCCACTGCGTTTTTAAAGGAAGCAAAATCTTCTCCCACATTGCACTGGAATACGGTGTAACCGGACTGGGCGGCATAATAAGAGATCTGCTCCGCCAGCTGGGCGAAAAATGGATTGTCAATCTCCGGGATGATCAGGCCCAGAGTCTTTACTTTCTTAAATCCCTGGAAAATTCCATAATTTTTCTGCTGATATTCTAATTCTGCCGCTACCCGGAAGATTTTTTCTTTGGTGTCTTCTGCAATCCGGCATGGCTTATGATTTAAAACGAGAGAAACTGCCGTGGTGGAAACGCCAGCCTGGGCAGCAATATCTTTTACCTTAACTTTCATATAGAGGGGCTCCTGTCTGACCCGGTCGGTATTTGTGCATTCACGTACACCAGCGAGAAACAGGACTGACGGATGACCGGGACGTTTGGTAAATTTATTTATCAGATTTATTATACTGACTTTATTAGAAAACTGCAAGAAATTAAGAAGAAATACTACATTGTATTTTCATTTTCCCCATGATATAATTTAGCAAACTTAAAATATTTATCTAATATTTATCAAAAACGAAAGGAAATGGTAACTGGGAAAGTACGACAACGGTTACCGGAAAGGTACGAAGGTATGAAGAAAATTATTTTGGACTGCGATCCTGGTATGGACGATTCCATGGCGATTGTCATGGCGGTGAAATCTCCGGAGCTGGATGTGAAAGCGATCACTACGGTAAATGGTAATTATCCAGTAGATATCACAGCGGTCAATGCCCTGAAAGTATTGGAAATGCTGGGACGGACCGATATCCCGGTGGCAAAGGGAATGCCGGAGCCGATGTTCCGGGAAACACCGAAGGATCCATTTACCCATGGAAAGGACGGACAGGCGGAGAATTTCCTTCCGGATCCTGTGACTCCATTGAGCGAGAAACATGCCATCGACATGATCATTGACGTGGTAAAGGAAAATCCAGGGGAAATTTACATTCTGTCCACTGGTCCAATGAGCAATATCGCCATGGCCATGAAGAAAGCGCCGGAGATCAAGGGAATGATCGCGGGAATTTATGCGATTTCTGGTATGTTTGGTCTGAATAAGTATGCTTTTGCCAACGCTACAGGAGATACGCCGCAGAGTGAGTGGAACGTGTATGTGGACCCGGAGGCAGCGTCCATTGTATACAATTCTGGTGTAAATCTGGTGCTGCTGGGACTGGATGTGGCGACTCATTTTGATGTGAATCTGTCTGAGAAAGACATCGAGGCTCTGGAGGCCAGTGATAGGAAAGAAGCGAGGTTTTTACGTCAGGCAATCCGGTTTGTCAACAACCGCGGATTTGAGGCGTACTGCACGGTCATTGACTGCATGGCAGTTGGTTATGCCATTGATGAGAGCCTAGTGGAGACATTTGAGGGAAGAGTTGGCGTGGAGACCAAGGACGGTCTGACTTTGGGAAATACCGTAGTGGACTATCGCCATCATCATGTATGGAACGATCTGCCAATGGTAAAGATCGGATGCAAGGCAGATCATGAGCGGTTCTTGAAGATGCTTATGGAATTAGTGTTAGCTTAAAAATAGGGAGAAAATCATATGTTTAAGGATGAGAAGATTTATATTGCGGGACCGGAGTGCTTCTACACCGGTGGCTATGAGATGCTGGGAGCTATGCGAAAATATGCGGAATCCAAGGGCTTTGGCGTGACACTGCCCAATGATCATCCGCTGGATATGGGCAATCCGGATCTGCAGAAGCGGGCGGACAGTATTTTCGCGGATTTAAAGGCCATTATGCTGGATACTACCGTGGTGATCGCGGATTTAGAGGCGTACCGGGGTTCTGAGGCGGACAGCGGAACCATCTATGAGTTGGGTATGGCTTACGGAAAAGGGGCCAGATGCTATGGTTACACCAGAGATAAACGTCCGCTGGCGTGGAAAGACCAGAAATATGTGCTGAAAGATGGCGTGGTTTACGATGAGCATGGAAAAGAAGCGCCTTACAAGGAACTTCCATTTTCCCCAGCGATCATTGGTTCTACCAAAATTATTGAAGGAGATTTCGGTGACTGCCTTCATGCGCTGATGACGGATATTGAGGAAGAGAAGAAACAGGCGGGTATGCGCCGGAAACCGCAGATTCAGCCGGAAAAAACTGTGCATTCAGAGAAACCTGTGATATACATTTCCGGGCCGGAGCGGTATGATAAAGATAGTAAGACTATTTATGAAAACATGAAGAAACTGTGTGAAAAATACGGCCTCCAGGCATATACCCCGGCGGACTGGGCGGAAGGTGTGACGGAGATCGAGACAGATTGCCCGTACACCAAAGCAGCCAACCATTTCGACAGCTGGCAGCAGCATATCCGCAACTGTGACGCGATCATTGCCAATCTGAATGATTACCGTGGCTATGAGTGCAGCAATGATGTTGGTTTTGAATGTGGCATGGCGTTCCAGCTGGGTAAGAAAATGTACGGCTATATGGATGACGTCCGTCCGGCGAAAGAGAAGATCCCGAACCTGGGAGAGGCGCGGGAATACCGGGATATGACCGGGGCCAACGTGGAGAACTTTAATTATCCGCAGAATCTGATGTTTTCCTGCTCCATGAAGATCATGGAAGGAACTTTTGAACAGGTCATTGAAAAGATCGCTGCTGATATTCGGAAATGAGATAACCGGAGGTAATCAAATGGCATTAACGGAGAGAATTTCCGCGGCCTGCGGAAGGAAAAAAGCGGAACTGGTACTGAAACACGCGAAGATTGTCAATGTATTTACGGAAACCATCGAGGAGGGCGATGTGGCTGTGGAAGACGGCGTGATCGTGGGAATCGGTGCGTATGACGGCGTCCAGGAGATTGACTTGGAGGGGAAATATGTAGCTCCGGGACTGATTGACGGACATATCCATCTGGAGAGCTCCATGGCGTCGCCGGAAGAATTTGCCCGGATGGTCGTGCCACATGGAACGGCGGTAGTGGTGACGGATCCCCATGAGATCGTCAATGTGGCTGGAACCGCTGGAATCCGTTATATGCTGGAGGCGACAGAAGGGTTAGATCTGGATGTGTATTTTATGATGCCGTCCTGTGTGCCTTCTACGGGGCTTGATGAGGCCGGTGCGGTGCTTCATGCCGCGGATCTGGAGCCGTTTTATGAGAATCCACGGGTGCTGGGCCTGGCGGAAATGATGAATTCCTACGGTGTAGTGGCTGGGGATGAGGGCTGTGTGGAGAAGCTGGAAGTGACCAGAAACCATGGAAAGCTGATTGACGGTCATGCGCCGATGCTTTCTGGAAAGGGCCTCAATGCTTATGTGGCAGCAGGCGTGCAGTCGGATCATGAGTGTTCCACCTTTGAGGAGGCAAAAGAGAAATTTGCCAGAGGCCAGTGGATCATGGTGCGCCAGGGAACGGCAGCCAAGAATCTGGAGAAGTTAATGCCGATGTTTGAGGCGCCTTATTACCAGCGGGCTATGCTGGTGACGGATGATAAACATGCGGGAGAGCTGGGAAGAGACGGACATATTGACAGCATTATCCGGAAAGCGGTGAAGCTTGGCGCGGATCCGGTGCGGGCAGTGAAAATGGGTTCGTTGAACGCAGCAGAGTACTTTGGACTAAAAGGTATGGGCGCTGTGGCTCCAGGGTATCAGGCGGATCTGGTGATTTTTGAGGATCTGAAAGATTTCCAGGTGAAGCAGGTGTATCGCGGCGGAAAACTGGTGGCGGAAGATGGAAAACTGGTAACTGATCGGGCGGAAAAAGAGCGTTCACAGAAAGTCTGGGATGAAGAAATCCAGAGCCGGGTGTTCCATTCTTTCCATATGAAACCCATTGAGAAGAAGGATCTGGAACTTCCGAAGACTGGATCGAAGGTGCGGGTGATTGATCTGATGGATCATGAACTGACCACCGGAGAGCGGATCGAGGAGTTTCGGGAAACGCCGGGACTGGCTCCGGGTGTGGATTTAGAGAAGGATATTGTGAAGATCGCAGTGTTTGAGCGGCATCATGGATCTGGTCATGTGGGACTGGGATTTTTAGGAAATTATGGACTGAAGCGGGGGGCTGTGGCTACCAGCGTAGGGCATGATTCCCATAACCTGGTGGTGGCCGGGGGCTGTGATGAGGATATGATCGCGGCGGGAAACCGGGTGTTGGAGAACGAAGGCGGACTGGCGATCGCAGTGGATGGAAAAGTTGTTGGAGAACTGGCGTTGACGGTTGCGGGACTGATGTCGGATTTACCGGCGGAAGAGGCGGATCGGAAGCTGGAAGAGATGAAGGCGAAGCTGGGAGAACTTGGAATCCGGGATGGAATTGATGGGTTTATGACGCTGGCGTTTGTGAGTCTGCCGGTGATTCCGGCGATTCGGGTCAATACCCTTGGAGTTGTGGATGTTGGAAAGCAGGAGATTGTGGATGC
>CAKRWX010000175.1 GCA_934418055.1 uncultured Lachnospiraceae bacterium | reverse complement strand
ATGGTGGTCTTATTGATAACGCCGGAATCTGTCATCTCGTGATAAAGGTCATTACCCTCACGGGTACGCTCTCCTACACCGGTAAACACGGAATATCCACCATGCTCGGTTGCGATGTTACGGATCAGCTCCTGGATCAGGACGGTCTTACCTACACCGGCACCACCGAACAGACCGATCTTACCACCCTTCTGATATGGGCAAAGAAGGTCTACGACCTTGATACCGGTCTCTAAGATCTCAGTCTCTGTAGACTGTTCCTCAAAGGTAGGAGCCGGTCTGTGGATCGGCAGATGCGCTTCCACCTGAGGCTGCTCCTTATTATCAATGGCTTCTCCCAGAACGTTGAAAATACGTCCCAGGGTCTTTTCGCCAACCGGAACGCTGATCGGCGCGCCAGTTGCTACTGCTTCCATGCCTCGCACAAGTCCATCTGTGCTTCCCATGGCGATGCAGCGGACAGTATCGTCACCCAGATGCTGCGCCACCTCAGCAGTCAATGTGGTCCCATCCTGTGTTTTGATGCGGATCGCCTCATTGATCTTCGGCAGCTTGCCCTGGCTGAACTTAATATCCAGAACGGCACTGATGATCTGCGTCACCTTGCCTACATTTTGTTCTGCCATGTTGTTTCTCCTCTTCTTATAACTGTTCAGAATCTTCCCAGTTACCTATTCTTTCCTATTTCTGTTCCAAACCTGTACACCAGCAGCCATAAATGTCCTTCAAAGACTTTTATGCCACTATGAGATCGCGTGTGCTCCCGCTACGATCTCTGTCAGCTCCTGAGTGATCGCGCCCTGTCTTGCCCGGTTGTACTGCAGGCTCAGGCTCTCGATCATCTCCTCTGCGTTGCTGGTCGCAGAATCCATTGCCGTCATACGGGCTCCGTTCTCACTGGCAACTGCCTCAAGAAGGGCTCCATAGATCAGGCTGCTCATATATTTCGGCACGATAGAATCCAGAACGCCCTCTGCATCCGGCTCATAGGTCATGAGCGCTTCTGCTTTGGCTTCCTTCTCCTCCTGCTGCTCCTCCAGCTCCACCGGAAGTAATTTCATTAATTTCGGGGTCTGGGATACCGTATTTTTAAATGAGGTATAGGCAAGATAAATCTCGCCTACCTGTCCCTGTGCAAACGCGTCCAGAAGCTCTACCGTAAGATCCGCAGCGTCCCGGTACATAGGCTCATTCATGACCTCGGAATAATCCGCCTTGATCTGAAATCCCCTTCTTGCCAGGCCGTCACGTCCTTTCCGTCCCAGGGCATACACGTAGGTGTCCGCCGCCGGAAGACTGGAATTCACCAGACGGATAATGTTGCTGTTGTATCCGCCTGCCAGTCCACGGTTGGAAGTCAGGACGATCACCGCTTTCTTCGGTGAAGCGCCCGCCTGCAAATACTTATGGTTTAAATTGCCTGATTTGCGCAGCACGGAACTGATGGTCTCATACATCAGGTTAAAGTACGGCTTTGAGTTTTCCGCTTTGGCTTTGGATTTCTGCAGCTTGACCGTCGCTACCAGCTTCATCGCTTTCGTGATCTGCTCGGTACTCTGGATACTGTCGCGGCGGCGCTTAATATCTCTCATCGATGCCATCAGTCACTCACCTGCTTTCTTTAACGCTGTGCCTTACACTCATTGATTGCTTTTGCAAGCAGCTCATCTAACTCAGGAGTAATCTCCTTCTTCTCACGGATTCCCGCTGGAATCTCCGGATATTTGGTATCAATAAAGCGGAACAGTTCATCCTGGAATTCCAGAACCTGTGCGGTCGGAATATCCAGCAGATATTTTCTGGTTGCCGCATAGATAATGATAACCTGATATTCCACAGCCATTGGCTTATACTGTGGCTGTTTTAATACTTCACGGATTCTCTCACCCTGTGCTAACTGCTCCGTGGTTGCTGCATCCAGCTCAGAACCAAACTGTGCGAAGGAAGCTAACTCACGGTACTGCGCTAACTCCACACGGATCGGGGCAGCGATCTTTTTCATAGCCTTGATCTGTGCAGATCCACCAACTCGGGATACAGACAGACCTGCGTTGATCGCCGGACGGAAACCAGAGTTGAACATCTCAGTCTCCAGGTAGATCTGACCATCAGTAATGGAAATTACGTTGGTCGGAATGTAAGCAGATACATCGCCCGCCTGGGTTTCGATGATCGGAAGTGCAGTTAAAGAACCGCCGCCTAACTCATCAGAAAGCCGGGAAGCACGCTCTAACAGTCTGGAATGTAAGTAGAATACATCACCAGGATAAGCCTCACGTCCAGGAGCTCTCTTTAACAGCAGGGACAGTGTACGGTAAGCCGCTGCGTGTTTACTTAAATCATCATAGACAACTAATACGTCGCCGCCATTTTCCATCCACTCTTCACCGATGGCACAGCCAGCGTATGGAGCGATGTACTGTAATGGAGCCGGGTCAGACGCGGTGGAAACTACGATGGTGGTATAGTCCATAGCGCCGAACTCTTCCAGTGTCTTTACGATATTGGCAACGGTAGATGCCTTCTGGCCGATAGCAACGTAGATACAGTGAACGCCCTGGCCTTTCTGGTTGATAATGGTATCGATGGCGATGGCAGTCTTACCTGTCTGACGGTCGCCGATGATCAGCTCACGCTGTCCACGGCCGATCGGGATCATGGCATCGATTGCCTTAATACCGGTCTGAAGAGGGGTATCTACGGATTTTCTCTCGATAACGCCGTGAGCCACACGCTCGATCCGGCGGAAATGATCGGTCTCGATCGGGCCTTTGCCGTCGATTGGCTGGCCTAACGCATTGACTACTCGTCCGGTCATGGCGTCGCCTACCGGAACCTCAACAACTCGTCCAGTGGTCTTTACCG
Organism: uncultured Lachnospiraceae bacterium; assembly: GCA_934418055.1. GTDB lineage: Bacteria > Bacillota > Clostridia > Lachnospirales > Lachnospiraceae > UBA3402. The sequence goes on along the minus strand of CAKRWX010000175.1, from coordinate 2,690 downwards.
TATCTCCCTCGCTGATCTTGCTGGAATCACCCAGTAAAACCGCACCTACGTTGTCCTCCTCCAGGTTCTGAACCATGCCGTAGATCTCTCCTGGGAACTCCAGAAGTTCTCCCTGCATTGCGTTCTCAAGACCATGGATTCGGGCGATACCATCGGCTACCTGGATCACAGTACCCACATTGGATACTTCAAGCTTGGTAGAATATTTTTCTATCTGTTCTTTGATCACAGAACTGATTTCTTCTGGTCTCAAATTCATGAAGGTTCGCACCTCTTTCCTAAAATATAGTCTTTATGCCAGCTGTACGTCCAGAAGCTGTCTTTTCAGTTCGTACAACTGGGTTTTAATGCTGCTGTCAACGACTCTGTCGCCGATGCGGATGATCATGCCGCCTATCAGGGATGGGTCTACCTCATAGTTCATCTCAAATTCCACATACCGGGTGGTCGTAAGTAATCTTTCTGTCACCTGCGCCTTCTGTTCCTCGCTTAATGGAACTGCGCTGGTCACGTATGCTGTTCCGATTTTCTTATATTCTTTCACTGTGGTGATAAAATACTCAAAAATCGCAGGAATGTCTCCCTGTCTGCCTTTTTCAACAACCGTTGTCAGGAAGCCCATCATATCATCCGACACTCTTCCTCGGAAAATGCTGTCGATGATCTGGATCTTCTCCTCCTTTACCACCTGCGGATGGTTTAAAAGCTGAATCAGGTCCTCATGCTCCTTTAAGATCTCCTGAAGCGCCAGCACCTGCTCAAAGGTTTCATCCAGACATTTCGTCTCCTGGGCTGCCTCAAACAACGCATCGCCGTATACCTTTGATACTAGCTTTGCCATGTGCTCTCACCCATTTCCTTCAATGTTTCCTCGATCAGCTCATCCTGCACCTTCATATCAATGGAAGACGCTACTACCTTTTCTGCCATCAGAGAAGCGATGGAAACAATCTCCTGCTTCATATCATCCAGCGCTTTCTTGCGCTCTAACTCAACCTCACGGTTACCTCTCTCAACGATTCTGGCCGCTTCGGCTTTGGCTTCCTGAATGATCTCAGCCTCTTTCGCTTTTCCTTTTCTTCTGGCTTCTTCCAGAATTGCATCTGCTTCTTTGGAAACCTCTTTCAGTTTCTGCTCGTACTCTGCTTTCATCTCTGCCGCAGACTTCTTGTCATTGGCGGCATCTGCCAGTTCCCCTGCGATCTTCTGTTTTCTCTTCTCCAGCATATCACGTACCGGATTAAACAGAAGATAGGAAAGGCCAAAAAACAGAATGAAGATATTGATCGCAGTCCAGAACATCTCGTAGAGCAGCTGCGGATCAAATCCAATCAAACGATCCAATCCCACGTTTCTTGCCTCCTTTCCGTTCTGATATTCCTCTTAAATTATGCGCCGAAAGGCTTAACGAACATCAGAATGATAGCAACAACCAGACCATACAGACCTGTGGTCTCGGCTACTGCCTGTCCAAGAAGCATGGTGGATGTAATATCAGATTTTGCACCTGGGTTACGGCCTACTGCTGCAGCACCGTGACCAGCTGCGATACCCTGGCCTACACCAGGTCCGATACCGGCGATCATTGCCAGACCAGCGCCAATTGCAGAACAACCAAAAATAAAATCCTGTCCAGAGATATTCATAAAAATTTCCTCCTAAATTAAATAAATGTGTGTTTAATGATTTCGCGGTGTCATTCGCGGCACCATTGCGCTGCCATTCGCGGCGCTTTCAGCGTCGCTCATGTCGGGCATTCTGCCGCTCCGTGATCTTTTTCTGGATGCACCGCGAAACGGCTTATTCCATCTTATCATTTACATAAACCATCGTCAGCATACAGAACACATATGTCTGGATACATCCGGAAAACAGATCGCAGTACACATGTAATGCCGCCGGGATACCGATTTTGGCAAACCATGGCATCATGCCATACCACAGACCCATGATGATAACGCCGGAAAGCAGATTGGCAAAAAGACGCAGCGAGATTGAAATCGGGTTTGCGATCTCTCCAATCAGGTTAATGGGGAACAGAACCGGTATTGGCTGGAACAGGCTGGTAAAATGGCCGATTCCCCGGTTTTTGATTCCCTGATAGTTCACAATGAAGAACGTAAACATACCTAATAAGAATGTTACGCCAAAGTCGGCTGTCGGAGCACGAAGTCCAAACAGACCGCTTAAGTTGCAGAACAAGATAAATAAGAATATTGTTCCGATGTAGTTAACAAACCGTTTCGCATTACCGCCTAAAATGCCTTCTGCCATGTTCTGCAGGGCTTCCATCCCCATCTCCAGCACACATTGAAATGTACCAGGCGTATCAGTGGCATTTACCTTCTTTAACTTCCTGCTGGCGATCCACGCGATCAGCAGAAGTGTGGCCGTAATAATCCAGGAACCTACGGTCGTTGTGGTGATCCACAACTCCTGACCAAACATCTCCGTCTTTAAGACGCCATGGATCATAAAATCCGGCTCCTGAAGGCTCATCGGAACTGTCATCATTCCCATACACCATCCTCCTTTCTTCCGTATTCAATTGTAACTGTCCAGTACACAATTACTATTTAACCTTCGTAACTATTCAGTACCTTCATAGTTACGAGCAAAAATCCATTCCAGATCAGCTTCGCTGATGGGATTTTTGCCTTCTAGCCTATGTTTTCTTACGGTCAGCGCAG
>CAKRWX010000174.1 GCA_934418055.1 uncultured Lachnospiraceae bacterium | reverse complement strand
ATAAGGCCTCGTGGTCAAGCGGTTAAGACGACGCCCTCTCACGGCGTAAACCCGGGTTCGATTCCCGGCGAGGTCACTATTATTATAGAAGGTTCACTACCAGGAAGGTAGTTGAATCTTTTTTTATTTTTCATGATGCAACTTCCTATAAAAAAGAAGGCTACATATCACACCTTCTTTTAACACTATAGCAGGAGCCCCGCGACCTGCTCCCCCCTTGCACTGTCAGTACCGTAGGAGTTTACGGCATACAATAGTAAGGAAGGCCGTGGAAAATCGCCGGTACTTGGCGCGCGTATTTTGCACGCCTACGTACCGCTGCGTTTTTCCCAGAACGCGAGTGTGCCTGACGGCTATTGTATGCCGCAAACTCCGGCCCTTCGCCATCAATCTCCCGATTCTTCCTTATCTCTTTCCGTAGTACAACCTTCCATCCCGATAATCCCTCTGAATCAGCTCCTGCCCATACAGATACTCCAGACAGGAAAATGTCTTCGAAATCATCGTCTTCATCACCACAAAATCACCTTCGTCTTCCGGAATCTCCTTCAGCCCATAGACCATCTTGGCCGTCTGCCACACGGTCTTGGCCGTGTCATCCTTCACAACCACATCTTTCACCTGATCCATCTTCCGCAGATAGGAATACACGATCTTGTCCACCACCGGAGCTACGTGCTCAATTGGTTCATTATGACAAGGCAGAATCAGACAATCTCCCAGCTCTCTCTTGATCCAGCTTAGAGACTGGAAATACAGTTCCAGCAGATGTTCATTGGCATGGGTGGTTCCCACAATCGGCGTGATTCCGTCAATCACCTGATCCGCCGTAAAGGCAATCCGCTTCTTGGCATCATACAGTCCTCTTTGTCCATAAGTATGACCCCGCAGGGAAATTACCCAGAACTCATAATCTCCATAGGCAAAGGTCTGTCCTTCCTTCACCGGAATATATGGATATTTCTGAATCTCATACACCCATGGCTCCCGTTTTTTTGCCACCCACTCGTTCAGTTCCATGAAACGCTTCCAAAGTTTTGGCGTCCACTCTTCGCTGATTCCAACGCTCTTTAAAACTTCCTTCTGTTCTTTCTGGGACTCCTCTCCCATCTGCACATACAGACAATCATAGGAATGGCGCTCTTCCTCTGGATTCATGTAAATCTTCGCGCCGCGGGATGCGAAGGTACTTGCCAAACCACAGTGATCTGGATGTTTGTGAGTCAGGAAAATATCCAGATCTTCGCAGGAAATTCCTAATGTTTCAAGGGCTTCATCCATGGTTTTTAAGGTTTCATGGCTTCCAAATCCCGTGTCCACCATCAGACTTTTCTTTCCTGGTTTCCCCTTTACGATATGAACTTTCGTTTCACCTACTTCATTTTCCTTATCCCGCAGGACAATTTCATAAATTCCTTCCGCAATCTCTCTCATTTCCATATACTTTGATCTCCTGATCTCATCCGATGCGCTTACGCCATCTTCTTTTCACTCTGTTTCTCCAACAATGCCTCAAATTCTCTCTGAGACATCGGTTTCGCGTAATAATACCCCTGAAAATAATCACAGTGGTTCTTCTTCAGAAACTCAGCCTGTTCCACAGTCTCAATTCCCTCTGCGATCACCTGCATTCCCAGACGATGTGCCATCTCAATGATCGCAATCACCACCGGCTTCAAATAGCTGTTCCGCAGCCTCAGAATGGTCTTTCTCAGCACCTCATCGGCCTTTTCCTGTCCCAGACGGTCATTGACCGCCTTAAAATGCATGATATTGATAAATAGGATCGCGTAATCCTTCTGCCAGTCATCGGTAATGACCTTCTCTGCCCGCCGGTAAAAACCTCTCCGGTTCAGATAACCAGTCAGATAATCGGTTTCCATTTCTCTAGTCAGATCTTCCATCACAAACAATAGGAAATTATGGTCTAAATCCAGCCAGGAATAAGAATACCGCTCAATCTCATGATTCACATTATATAACACAAAGGAAACATGTCCTGTCTGCGACATCCTGGAGGTCACAAATTCCAGATCTGCATTGTGCTCAAAAATCTTCCGTTCTTCTTCCTCTACCCACTGATCTTTCAGCTGACGGACAATCTGCTGATAATCCAGTTCCTGCTCCTTCGGAAATTCTACTCCATCCAGGTGATTGGAACGGAAAAATACCGTTCCCGCTGAAATACTTCACAGAAATTCTCCTGTTCCCGCTGGATCGGAATATATGGAAGCACATGCTCCATCAGCTGGCTTAAGGCATTCTGGTCTGTCTCATATTCCTGACTCAGTTCCAGAACCCGGTCTTCCGTCACATCCATGTACATCCGGAATATCTTCTGCCGCTGTCTTGTCAATTCATCGATGATTTTTTTCATTTTCCCCTCTTTGTGCCTCCCTGCGGCACCCTATATTGGCAACATTCTTCTTATCTAATATCCTGTCAAAATAGCGTCTGCCTTTTATATTAACGCTTCTGAATTTTTATGTCAACATTTGTCTGAACTGACAATGATATGTTATAATGAATTTTAGTACATCATTTGTAAGTAAAAATCATAAAAGGAGCCTTCCTATGACCAGCAAAGAACTTCTCTATGTGAAAACCATTGCCGAAGAAAAAAGCATTTCCCAGGCGGCAAAGCTTCTTTTTATCGCCCAGCCATCCTTAAGCCAGGCTCTCGCCCGAATTGAGGACAGTCTGGGAACGCCGCTTTTTACACGCACCACCGGCGGGCTGAATCTGACCTACGCCGGAGAGCGTTACTACCAGGCGGCCTGCCGGATTTTGAAAATCTACGAAAATCTGGAGGGTGAGATCAGCGACATCAACGGTCTGCGGACCGGCCGGATCCGCATGGGCATCACCAACCACTTAGGAACCGTTGTCCTGCCCCAGGTACTGCCAGCTTTTCATAAACAATGTCCATTTATTGAGTTGGAGATCCAGGAGGAGACCACCAATCAACTGGAAAGCCGTCTGCTGTCTGGGCAGCTGGATTTCGCCCTGATGCATGCGCCAAAAGAGGATTCCCATCCCCTGATCAATTATGAATTTCTGGCCAATGATCCATTTGTCATTGCCATGGCACCGGATCACCCTCTGGCTGCCCAGGCAGAGGAGATGGAGGGCTATGACCATCCGGTTCTGGATCCCCGGCTTTTGCGGAACGAACCGTTTATCATGCTCCATAAAAGCCAGCGGATCCGCCATATCACGGATGCCATCTTAAAAAAGGCCCGGATTGAGCCAAAAATCGCCCTGACCTTAAGAAATTACGAGACTGCCCAGGCGCTGGTCAGCCAGGGACTGGGCGTTACCTTCCTTCCAGAGGACTATACCAGGATCATCCTGGGAGAAAATCCTCCGGCATTTTTCTCCATCCACAAGAAATACGACGCCAGCTGGGATATGTGCATCGCTTCCCGCAAAGACGGCGAATTATCCAGGGCAGATGAATTTTTCCTGGAAATTTTAAAAGAAAATCTGATGTAACGGTCTATTTAACGTACAAGAACAGAGCAGCGGGTCACTGCTCTGTTCTTTTTACTTTCTTATATGGAGTGTATAGGATCAGATAACCAATCTTTGCAGATTTTGGGAAGATTATCTGCTTCTATTATAGTTGATCAGGCATCCAGCTTTGACGATCTTTCTCTCTTCTGGAGTCATACCGGAGATGAACAGGTTCAGCTCTTTGATGGTATCGCCGATCACATATGCCTTAATGTTCTGTAAGTCGCCGTCCAGTGCCTCTCTTACGTTTGGAACGTAGATGTAGTCGCCTACCTCGAACTCCGGATCTGCTTCCATCTGGAATGGTAACATACCCCAGTTCATGACGTTAGAACGATAACGCTTGGTTGCGTACTCTTTACAGATGTTAGCCAGACCGCCGATGACTCTCTGGCAGCTTGCAGCCTGCTCACGAGCGGAACCGTCGCCAGGTTTTACTGCGTAAACCATGCTTCCGATCTCAGTCTCAGATGCTTTGATGTTCTCATTGCCTGGAATGGTCTTAATCTTTGCAAAGATTGCTTCCAGCTCTGGATCTGCCTTCATTGGGCACTCGCCAGCTACACGGGCTTTCTCTACTTTATCTACCTCTTTGCTTCTTCCAACGTATTTTGGATCTCTTCTGGACAGAGTGAACTCAGCCAGGCCCAGTGGGTTGGAACGATAGGAGGAAGTCTCACCAGATGGGATCAGCTCATCGGTGGTAGTAACAGGGTCCATGATCTTGGAACATACTTTTAACAGAATGTTGTCAGTCAGGGCGCTCATCTTTGGCCAGTCTTTGATGTTTGGACCATAAACCAGTTCTTTCTTCTCGTCACCCTTGTTGAATCCCTGGTAAATTCTTGCTTTGTATACCGTATCATCGAAATGATACTCTGGTACCTGGTAATCATCAACCACGTCAGTAGCTGGTGTTAAGATACCGCCATTTGCTGCGGTTGCTGCGATGGAACGTGCATCCATTAATGCAACTGCGGACATCTGGCCTACACCCGGCTTAGAACCTTCACGGTTCGGGAAGTTTCTGGTGGTATGGCGGATGGAGAATCCGTTGTTAGCAGGTGTGTCGCCTGCACCGAAGCAAGGTCCACAGAATGCAGTCTTTAAGATAGCGCCTGCCTCCATCAAGTCTGCGATTGCGCCCTTTCTTACTAAATCGATATATACCGGCTGAGAAGACGGGTATACCGATAAGGAGAACTCGTCGCATCCACAGCTTCTGTTCTTTAAAATATGAGCTGCTTCCATAACGTTGGTGTAGTTACCACCTGCACATCCTGCGATGATACCCTGAGTTACTTTCAGTTTGCCATCTACCAGCTTATCAGTCAGGCTGAAGTGAATGTCCGGGTTGCCAGCAATTCTTGCAGCTTCTTTCTCAACGCTTCTTAAGATATCGCCTGGATTTGCGTTGAATTCTTCGATCTCGTAAGTGTTGCTTGGATGGAATGGCAGAGCGATCATTGGTTTTACTGTGCTTAAATCCACATATACGACTCCATCATAGTAAGCGACATCTGCTGGATTTAACTCCTTGTAAGCATCTGCTCTTCCGTGCATGGTTAAAAATGCTTTGGTATCTTCATCGGTTCTCCAGATAGAAGTCAGACAGGTGGTCTCTGTTGTCATAACATCAACACCATTTCTGAAATCGGTAGTCATAGTGGAGATACCAGGTCCAACGAACTCCATGACTTTGTTCTTTACATAACCGCATTTGAATACCTGACCGATGATCGCCAGTGCAATATCCTGAGGACCAACACCCGGCTGTGGCTTGCCATCTAAGTAGATCGCGATAACGCCCGGATAATTGACATCGTATGTATCACGCAGCAGCTGTTTTACCAGCTCGCCGCCGCCTTCGCCGATTGCCATGGTTCCTAATGCACCGTAACGGGTATGGCTGTCAGAACCTAAAATCATCTTACCGCATCCAGCCATGGTCTCTCTCATGTACTGATGGATAACTGCTACGTGCGGTGGTACGAAGATTCCGCCGTATTTCTTACAAGCAGAAAGACCGAATACATGGTCAT
>CAKRWX010000173.1 GCA_934418055.1 uncultured Lachnospiraceae bacterium | reverse complement strand
CTCTTGGCCCGCTCTAAGTCGAATTTACCGGTTCTTGGAATGGAAATGGTATAGCCGTAACAGATCACGCCGTGATTTACCCGGTAAGCGTCGATCACATAAGGCCCTACCTTTAACTGCTCTCTTGGCTCGGAAAGTTCCAGGTACTGGATCTCAAATGGAAGCTCCGGCGCAATGATCCGCAGGGCGTCCACCACACGTTTCAGCCCTTTGGGACCGATCAGCAGCAATGGTTCCGTCCGCTCCGCATTGCCCATAGTCAGCAAAAGCCCCGGAAGTCCGCTGACGTGGTCTGCATGGTAATGGGTAAAACAGATCACATCGATGGGCTTCGGGCTCCATCCTTTTTCTTTTAACGCAATCTGGGTTCCTTCTCCGCAGTCGATGAGGAGACTGCTGCCATCACATCTGGCCATCATGGCAGTCAGCCACCGGTACGGAAGCGGCATCATGCCGCCGGTTCCCAGCAGACAAATATCTAACATATTGATTCTCCAATCTGCATTCCAGTCATACTCGGTAACTGCTTCCTATCTTCGCAGTTACCCATATTCGTTACTATCCTAGCAGATATCCGGGGAAATATCAAATCATTTCCGCAGCCAGCTCTTTTTCCACGGAAATGCGGAATCCGCCGATGATCTCGTCATAGCAGTTCTCACACAGGTCAAAATGATGGATCTCTCCATCTTTTTCTGAAAAATAGTCCCATGCATGGTCGATGTGGATGGCACCTTCCCGCAGAATTCCATTTTTCACGACCATTTTCTTGCCGCAACAGTTGCAGATCACCGCTTCTAATGTTTCCTGGCATCTGTATTTTCTCATGTTCCTCTCCCTCTCGTATGAAATTTTAAAAGGATATCCGCCTTCGCAGATACCCCTCCATTATACTGATTCACCGATATTTTGTTACTGGTAATTGTTTCATGAGCGGTACTGCCACATGATCACGGCGTCATCCTCCGGATCATGATAGTAGCGTCTGCGGATCCCGGCTTCTTCAAATCCATAGGATTTATACAGATTTAACGCGGCTGTGTTCTGGCTTCTGACCTCCAAGGTCACTGCTTTGACCTGGTTTTGCGTAGCAAAGTCTTCCATGGCTTCCATCAGTTTTCTGCCGATTCCAAGCCGTCTCTGGTCTGGGGCAACGGCAATCCGCTCCAGTTCCCCCTCGCCGGAGAGAACCCGGAGGTTGGAATAGCCGATCACCGCATCGTCCAGAACTGCCACCCAGAAGGTATCCCATTTGCTGTTTAAGCCGTCCATCAGAAGTTTCTCGGACCATGGATCAGAAAAACACTGTTTTTCCAATTGCCCCACAGCCTCGATATCCTGGCTTTCCATCGGACGGATCTTTATTTCCCCTGTCATGGTTTTACGCCTGTCCTTCGCTGGCGGCATCTGCCTTGACCGTATCTGCTTTGGCTGCTTCTGCCTCTTCCCGTTCCCGCTCTGCCTGGGATTTTCTTAAATAATCCGGCTCAAAGGCTTCGGCAGTAACGGTCTTTCCCTGACGGAAATATTCCATGCCAAGGGATGCCACGCTGGCAGCTCTCTGGCGGTTATTGGACGCCGGGGCAAAATCATATTCCACGGTCAGGTTCTTCTCCGCCATCTCCCGGTATACAGGAACGCCGTCTCCTAAGAAGATCACACGCTCGCCCATATCATTTAATTTCCGGATCAGATCCATCATGTCCATGGCGCACTGCTCCATCACGGTCTCCAGGCCGCGTCTGCAGTGATACAGTCCCGTATAGACCTGATTTCTTCTGGCATCCATGATCGGACAGATCAGGGCGTCGCTGCCCCACAGATTATAAGCCATGGCATCCACCGTCGGAACATGGATCAACGGCTTCTCCAGGGCCAGTCCCAGTCCTTTGGCGGTAGCGCTGCCGATACGGAGTCCGGTAAAAGAACCTGGGCCGCCAGACACGGCGATGGCGTCGATCTCATGAAGGTCCATTCCAAGCATGGTCACTACCTCATCGATCATAGGAAGCAGCGTCTGGGAATGGGTCTTTTTAAAATCCACCGTGTATTCCGCAGTCAGAATGTCATCCGTCACAACTGCTACGGAAGCCACCAGTGATGAACTGTCAATTCCTAATATTTTCATCTTTCCTTCCTCTCAATCTGAATCCGGCGGTAATCAAAGCCCTTTTCCAGATTCTTTTCTATGGTAATGTGAATGGCGTCCTCCGGCAGAATCTCCTGGATCAGGGTAGACCACTCAATCAGGCACACGCCCTCTCCGTAAAAGCAGTCCTCATATCCGATCTCGTCCATTTCCTCCACATCGCCGATCCGGTACACATCAAAATGATACAATGGAAGTCTGCCTTCCTCATACTGCTGGACAATGGTAAAGGTCGGGCTGTTGACCGGCTCTGTGATCCCAAGACCACTTGCAAAGCCCTGGGTAAATACGGTTTTGCCCACGCCCAGATCTCCGTCCAGGCAATACACTTCGCCTGGTTTCGCTTCCATTCCTAATTGTTTTCCGATTTCAAAGGTCTCTTCTGGACCATTGGTTTCCCACATCTGTTTCATATCTTTTTACGCCTTTCCACTGGCAGATTTGCCCGGATGAGCTCCAGAAGCTGATCCCGGCACACTGCCGCCGCCTGCTCCGGGATCAGGTACGCGTGAACCCGCCCCATGTAAATGATCAGAAGTCCTCTGACCTGCTCCACCTTTACGATCTGATCCCAGGTGATCTCCTGGCTCTGTCCCGCCTGCTCAATGAGAATTCCTTCTTTGCTGCAGGTCATGTCCATGGGTTCTTTCACTGCCTTGGTCTTAGCCTGTTTGGCCGCCTTCATATAAAGAAGGGCTGGCTGCCACACCGTGAACATCAGCACGCAGATCAGAAGAAGGATCCGGTACGCCACGGTCACATCCGACCATCTGGTGACTAAAATCCATAAAGACGCCAGGGTGAAAAACAGGTTAAACACACCCAGATATCCTTTGTTGCTGTGGTACATGGAAAACATCCACAGATCTTTTGCCGTAATCTGAATCCGAAAACGGATCGTCTCATTCGGTTCCATCTGGTTCCTCCTTTTATGCCCCCTGATGGGGCGTTTCACACTACAGTTTCATGGTCAGGGATATCCGCTTCTTGGCCATATCCACGCCCAGAACCTTCACTTCCACAATATCTCCTACGCTGACTGCCTCCAGCGGATGCTTGATATAACGGTCCGTCATCTGGGAAATGTGTACCAGACCGTCCTGGTGAACACCGATATCCACAAATGCACCGAAATCAATGACATTTCTGACCGTTCCCTTTAATACCATGCCTGGGGTCAAATCCTTCATCTCTAAGACATCAGTTCTTAAGATCGGCTTTGGCATCTCATCGCGAGGGTCTCTGGCCGGTTTCTCCAGCTCTTTTACGATATCCGCAAGGGTGATCTCACCGATTCCCAGCTCTGCCGCCAGTTTCTTCAAATCACCGGTTTTCTTTCCAATATCTGCCAGGCCGCCTGCTGCGATCTCTTCCGGCTTATATCCCAGTTTCTCAAGAAGCTTTCCTGCTGCCTCGTAGCTTTCCGGGTGAACGCTGGTGCCGTCCAAAGGATTCTCGCCGCCCTGGATCCGCATGAAACCTGCACACTGCTCAAATGCTTTCGGGCCAAGTTTTGCCACTTTCAAAAGCTGTTTTCTGCTGCGGAACGCACCATTTTCCTCACGGTACGCCACAATATTCTTCGCCAGAACCTTGCTGATGCCTGACACATACTCCAGAAGCGGAGCAGATGCGGTATTTAAGTCTACACCGACCTTATTGACACAGTCCTCAACCACACCTTCCAGCGCCTCGCCTAACCGCTTCTGGTTCATATCATGCTGATACTGGCCGACACCGATGGATTTTGGATCGATCTTTACCAGTTCTGCCAGCGGATCCTGAAGACGTCTCGCAATAGATGCGGCACTTCGCTGTCCCACGTCAAAATTCGGGAATTCTTCTGTCGCCAGCTTGCTTGCAGAATACACAGACGCGCCTGCCTCATTGACGATGATATACTGGACACGCTGCGGGATCTCTTTTAACAGTTCCACGATCACCTGCTCCGACTCTCTGGAGGCGGTTCCATTTCCCACAGAAATCAGGGAAATATTGTATTTTTCAATTAATTTCTTTAATACTTTCTTGGCTTCCTCTACCTTGTTCTGCGGCGCAGTCGGGTATATCACCACAGTATCTAACACTTTACCGGTCTCGTCCACCACTGCCAGCTTACAGCCGGTACGGAATGCCGGGTCCCAGCCCAGAACCACACGGCCTACGATTGGCGGCTGCATGAGAAGCTGCTCTAAGTTCTTGCCAAATACCTTGATGGCACCTTCTTCCGCACGCTCGGTCATCTCATTGCGGATCTCACGCTCGATAGATGGGGCAATGAGACGGCTGTAGCTGTCTGCAATCACTTCTTTTAACAGGGGAGTGGTGTACTGGTTGTCTTTTACAAGGACCTTTCGCTCCAGATACTGGATGATCTGCTCTTCCGGTGCCGCGATCTTCACAGTCAGGAATTTCTCCTCCTCGCCGCGGTTTAACGCCAGAATCCGGTGGCCTGCTGCCTTTTTGATAGGCTCCTCGTACTGATAATACATCTCGTAAACAGACTCTGCCTTCTCATCCTTGGCGGTGGACTGGACAGTTCCTAAGTTTCTGGTGGTGTTACGGATGTAAGTCCGGTAGTCCGCGCTGTCGGAGATCCGCTCTGCCAGAATGTCCTTGGCTCCGTCTACGGCCTCTTTCACGGTTTTTACGCCTTTTTCCTCAGAAATGAATCCTTCTGCGGCTTTCTCCATCGGCTCTGTCATCATCTGCAGCATGATCATATCTGCCAACGGTGCCAGGCCCTTTTCCTGGGCGATGGCTGCTCTGGTTCTTCTCTTTGGACGGTATGGGCGGTATAAGTCTTCCACTGCCACTAAGGTCTGAGCCTGGGCGATCTGCTCCTCCAACTCTTTGGTCAGTTTGCCCTGTTCCCGGATGGTGGCTACTACCTGAGTCTTCTTCTCTTCCAGGTTTCTTAAATAGCGCAGACGCTCGTCTAAGTTTCTTAATACCTCATCATCCAGAGAGCCGGTGGCTTCCTTCCGGTATCTGGCGATGAACGGGATCGTGTTGCCTTCGTCTATTAATTTGACAGCCGCTTCTACCTGGTTGCGGCCGATGTTTAATTCTTCTTGTAACGCTTTGATAATATCCATATATCTTTCCTTCCTGTGGTTCTTATCCGGTCAGAGATTGTCTGCCGTTTCCATGAGCCGACACTCCGACTTATTTATTATATAGCGAAAGCCCCCTGCCGTCTAGACAGTAATTTGTTTCCGTGATACAATTATAAGATAGCACACACTCACGGAGGATATTTTATGGACGATTATAATAACAATAATAATAACCAGTCCGAATCATCGGATAATAACTGGCAGTCTAATGACTATCAGACACAAAGTAACGATCAAAATAACAATCAGAACAATTACCAGAATAACTACCAAAATAATTATCAAAACAATTACCAGAA
>CAKRWX010000172.1 GCA_934418055.1 uncultured Lachnospiraceae bacterium | reverse complement strand
TCTTCCTTGGCTAACTCACGCATCTCCTCGTCCTTTTCCTCTTCCAGTAATGCTAAGCTGTCCTGCTCGTCCTGCTTGGCCTGTTTGTATTCTTTGTATGCGTCTACCAATGGTGCTAAATCTGCCTGCTCCTTCATCAGCTTGCGGAAACGGTTCTGGTCCTCCGCAACAGAAGGGTTGTTCAGTTCCAGCATCAGTTCTTCATAATGGATCAAAATATCATCTAAACGATCAAACATGGAAACCTCCTATTTATTCTTTCTACTCCTGGCGCGATCTCTCCCACTGTGCAGGATCAGAAATCGCTCACTTTTTTATCTCTGCTCTCACCACCCGGTCAAGACCAGGCAGATCCTTGATCACTTCTATGTTACAAAATCCAGCCGCTTCTAACAGCCTGCTGACTGCCTCCCCCTGGTCATAACCGATCTCAAGGTAGATACAGGCCCCTGGATTCAACCATTCCTTACTTTCATAGGCAATTCTCCGGTAAAATGCCAGCCCATCCTCCGTACCGTCTAATGCCATCCACGGCTCATGATCCTTTACCTCCGGCTCCAGTCCACGCACCACTTCTGTAGGGATATATGGCGGATTAGAGGTTAAGACATCAAACCTTTCTCCTGGTTTTAAAGCCTCGAACAGATCTCCCCGGCTCAGGGTAAACCGGCATCCCTCTTTCCGGCGTTCCTGTAATAAATGATCCGCATTTTCCGTAGCTACTTTCAGCGCTGCTTCCGATAAATCCGCTGCCGTCACATCCCGGTAACCGCCCATGACTGCCAGGCTGATGGCAATACAGCCAGACCCGGTACACAGATCCAGCAGACGGATATCCGGGTCTTTCTGCTCCTGCAATACCCGTTCCACCAAGGTCTCCGTATCCTGTCTCGGAATCAGTACATCCGGCGTCACGCGGAAGGTCAGTCCCATAAATTCCTGGCTGCCCAGAATCTGCTGCACCGGCACACGGGCACTCCGCCGGTCGATCATCGCCTCATACGTCTCCTGCTGCGTTCTCTGTTCCTCTGCCAGTGGCCGCATCCGGTTCATAAGGAAATGCACCTGATCCATATGGAACGCTTCCAGAAATAATAACTTCGCGTCCAGCTCCGGCTCCGGCACTCCCGCGTCGGAAAGTCTTCTCGCCGCCTGGGCGATCAGCTCTGCCGCCGTCATAAGCTGCCTTCCGGATACTGGTCCGGAAATGTCTCTTTTAAATATGCCTTCCAGTCGAATACCGCCTCCACAGAAGCGATTCCCACTTCGATCATGGAATCATCCGGTTCTTTGGTGGTCATGTTCTGCATCCACAGACCTGGTTTGCTTAAGAAGTTGACAATTGGATTGTCACTTCTGCCTGCCAAACGCAAAAACTCATAGGACACACCTGCGATCACCGGGATCAGCACGATCCGGCTTACGATCTTTAATAAAATCCCGTCCACACGGATCACCATGAAAAACAGGATACTGATCATCATAACAATGATCAAAAAGCTGGTTCCGCAGCGTTTGTGCTGCTTGGAGCTTTTTCTTACATTTTCTACATTCAGCACCATGCCGTGCTCAATGCAGTTGATGCATTTGTGTTCCGCACCGTGGTACATAAAGGTACGACGGATATCTTCCATATTGGAAACCAGTTTAATGTATAAAATGAAAATCGCCAGACGAAGAACGCCCTCTAAAAATGCCATCAGCGTATCGGACGTGATCCACGGTCTTAAAAGGCTGCTCAGTGCCAGCGGAAGGATCATAAAGATTCCCACTGCCGCCACCACAGAAAATGCCATAACCACCGCCATCAGCACTTTCTCCAGTTTTTCGCCAAAGACTTTATCCAGCCACAGTTCGAATTTACTCGGACTGGAGTCCTCATCATCCTCAAAAAAGCTGGTGGAAAAGGTTAAGGCCCGCATGCCTAAGATCATGGAATCGGCAAAACTGAACACACCGCGGATGAATGGAAGGGAGAAAAACTTCACCTTTTCCGTCATACTCACGTAGCGGTCGGTTTTTACCTCGATCTGGCCATCCGGTTTGCGGACTGCCACGGCATAATCGTCCTTGTTCTTCATCATGATTCCTTCAATAACGGCCTGGCCGCCGATTCCGGAATATTTCATGAATCTGCTCCTTTCTCTAAAAGGGATAACCGTAACTATTCAGCTATTCAGCATCTCTGCTGCACTGACTGTTCATACAACAAGAAAAAAGGCTGAGTATGCGTGTTTCCACCACAGACTCAACCTGTTCTTCTCATACTCTGTTTATTTACCAGCGTTTACGCCATACTTACGATTGAACTTATCAATACGTCCACGAGCTGCAGCAGCTTTCTGCTGGCCAGTGTAGAATGAATGGCACTTGGAGCAAACCTCTACGTGGATCTCTGGCTTTGTGGAGCCTGTTACGAACTCGTTACCGCAGTTGCAGGTAACCTTTGCCTGATAGTATGCTGGATGGATTCCTTCTCTCATGATTTTCACCTCTCAAGTTATTTTCTATTAATTGTGACTAGAAAGCCACTTTTTATCATAATAAGCAGCCTACATAGTATAGCATAGGATCAACGGTAATGCAAGCAAAAAAATTAATAAAAACGTGTTTTTTTCGCAATTTCAATGAATTCTTTGTTGGTTCTGGTACGTGCAAACAGATTTAATACCTGTTCTACCGAGTCTTCCGGCTTTAAGCTGTTGGTCGCTTTGCGGATACTGTCCACACATTCCTGCTCATCTGGTGTTAAAAGCAGCTGGTCGTTACGGGTACCGGACTTCAAAATGTCGATGGCCGGGAAAATTCGTTTCTCGGATAACTTACGGTCAAGAACTAACTCCATGTTGCCGGTTCCCTTAAACTCCTCGTAAACCACATCATCCATACGGCTTCCGGTGTTCACCAGAGCAGTTGCCAGAATCGTCAAACTGCCGCCCTCGCGCATGTTGCGGGCCGCACCGAAGAAACGCTTCGGCATGTGAAGAGCCGCCGGATCCATACCACCGGATAAGGTACGTCCACTTGGCGGAACCACAATGTTGTAGGCTCTTGCCAGACGTGTGATACTGTCTAATAAAATGATTACGTCGCGGCCATGCTCTACCAGTCGACGGGCGCGCTCCACAACCATCTCAGAAACTCTCTTATGACGCTCTGGAAGCTCATCGAAAGTGGAATAGATCACTTCTACATTATCTCCCACAACGGACTCTTTAATGTCGGTAACCTCCTCAGGACGCTCATCGATCAGCAGAATGATCAGATGCATATCCGGGTGATTGGTGGTGATGGCTTGGGCTACCTGTTTTAACAGGGTGGTCTTACCTGCTTTTGGCGGGGACACAATCATACCTCGCTGTCCTTTACCGATCGGCGCTAATAAGTCTAACACACGCATGGCAATGGAATTGGCTCTTCCAGGAGTCTCCATATGAAGTCTCTGATTTGGGAAGATCGGGGTCAGATCTTCGAAATTTGGCCGGTGCTCTAAGGATGACAATGGATAGCCATTGACGGTTTTAATATACAGAAGGGCTGCGAATTTCTCCTGAGCGGTCTTGATTCTGCGGCTTCCCACGATCACATCACCGGTCTTTAAGTTGAAACGGCGGATCTGGGACGGAGCTACATAAACATCATTCTCACCTGGAAGAAAGTTCTCACAACGGATAAATCCGAAACCGTCCGGCATAACCTCTAAGATACCATTTGCCTCGATGCCGCTGTCTAAATCCGCTGTCTCCTGTGGAAGCGGCTCAATTGGAGCCGGATTGGTCTGGTAAGTGCGCTCTGGACGCTCTGAATAGCTGTTTGACGCACTCTGGGTATTCTGCTGGGCAGATGGCTGGATAGATGGAGTCTGCTCCGTTGTTCCCGCTGTTCTGTCCTGAC
The DNA here is from genome assembly GCA_934418055.1 of uncultured Lachnospiraceae bacterium. Lineage (GTDB taxonomy): Bacteria > Bacillota > Clostridia > Lachnospirales > Lachnospiraceae > UBA3402. Next base: position 1,688 of record CAKRWX010000172.1, on the reverse strand, counting down.
GGTAATCGGTACGCTCCGCGCGGCTGTCGGTACGACTGTCATTACGGTCTAACCGGTTATCGGTGCGGTCCTGACGGTTGTACTGGCCATAGGTTCTGGTCTGACGATACTGACCGTCATTGCGGGACTGGTAATTATTCTGGCGATACTGATTATATGGGCGTGTCTGGCCCTCGGTACGGTTCTGGTTCTCGGTACGAACCGGAGTCTCTGTACAGATCGGCACATCTACACGGCTCTGCGGCTCGGTACGGACCGGAGTTTCCTGTCTCGCTGGTGCCGCGCTTGGAACTGGCGCTGCGCTCTGGGCTGGTGCCGCAGCTGTACCTGCCTCGCCTTTGCCTTCTTCTGCTTTCTGGCATAAAAGATCAATCAGATCACTTTTCTTCATGGCGCTGATACCTTTCATGCCCTGGGATTTTGCGATCTCTTTTAACTGTGTTAACGGTAATGTCTGCAGTTTTTCACGCATATACTTCTCCTTTTCAAGTTCTGCCAGGTCCTCCCATATGGTCTAAAACTCCTATCGAAGGACCGGGCCTGGTTTATAAAATATCGTCTTTCTGTTTTATAATTGGGATTTCCTGTGAATAATCCAGAAGATCAGATGCTGAAATATCTGTCTTTATTATAAACTATTTTTCTCTGGTTGAAAAGATTTTTTTGACTTCCTTCTCAAATCCCTCATCTGACGGATGATAGAACGTCCGTCCTTCCATTCCATCCGGGAGATACTGTTGCTTCACGTAATGTCCTGGGAAATCGTGTGGATACAGATATCCGGCACCATGTCCCAGCTTTTCCGCTCCCTTATAGTGCTTGTCCTGAAGATGGACCGGAACTGGTCTGGTCTTTTCGGTGCGGACTGCGTCCATAGCCTCGTCAATGGACATGACCACAGAATTACTCTTAGGCGCAGAAGCCACATAAATCGCCGCCTCCGCCAGAATGATCCGGGCTTCCGGCATACCGATCCGTTCCACAGCCTGGGCAGCGCTGACTGCCACCGTTAACGCCTGGGGATCTGCCATACCCACGTCCTCTGCCGCATGGATCATGATTCTTCTGGCAATAAATTTGATGTCTTCTCCAGCGTAAAGCATCCGGCTTAAATAGTAAACCGCCGCATCTGGATCCGATCCTCTCATGCTCTTAATAAAAGCGGAAATGGTATCATAATGGTTATCGCCGTCCTTATCATAGCGTACCGCCCGCTTCTGGATGCACTCCTGGGCCACTTCCAAATCAATGTGGATCTTGCCGTCCTCCGCTCTTGGCGTGGTCAAAACACCCAGTTCCAGGGCATTTAATGCCGCTCTGGCATCGCCGTTAGCCACATCTGCCAGAAAATCCGCTGCATCACCATCCAAAACCGCACGGTAGCTTCCCATGCCCTTTTCCACGTCCGTCACGGCCCGGTGAAGCAGTTCCATGATATCCTCTTTTTCCAAAGCCTTTAACTCAAAAATCCTGGAACGTGAAAGAAGCGCCCCATTGACTTCAAAATAAGGATTTTCCGTGGTGGCTCCGATCAGAATCAAGGTTCCGTCCTCCACAAAAGGAAGAAGATAATCCTGCTGGCTCTTATTAAAACGGTGGATCTCATCTACGAAAAGAATCGTCCGTCTGCCATACATCCCTAACGTATCCTTGGCCTTCTGTACCACCTCTTCCATGTCCTTTTTTCC
>CAKRWX010000171.1 GCA_934418055.1 uncultured Lachnospiraceae bacterium | reverse complement strand
GATCCAGACAGCCGATATAAACCGGAAGGCCGCCGTCAGCCGGAATATTGTGATACAGACACAGCAGATTGCCCACTGCATCCCAGATGTCTTTTGCCGGTTCCAGCATCAGAAACTCACTGCCGTTTTTCAGGAACTTCTCAAAATCCGGCACACAATATCTGGTTCTGTAAGGAGATTTCCCCTCGAACATATCCATCATGGCGCCATTTGCGAAATATTCCTTGGATTTGTCGGTATATTCCACCAGCTCCACCGCATTTTCTGCGATCTTCGCCATGTCCTTCAGACGCTGGTTAAAGGTCACCCGCGGATTGGTAATGGTATTGATAATATCCTGCTTCAGATCCATCTTTTGTCCCCCAATATTTTTCTTTTGTTAAATATTTTTCGATCTCTTATAAGTGCGGACAGAGAAAATACCAAGTCCGATCAAGGTCACGCAGTACGGAATGGTCTTTACTAAGTCAGACGGCCAGCCCATAGTGGCAACTACGTTGGATAAGGCGTCAGACACACCGAATAACAGGGAAGTTGCCGCTGTTCCCAGTGGTCCCTGCTGTCCCATGGCCTCTGCCGCCAGGGCGATCCAGCCACGTCCGCTGACCATATCTCTGGAGAACCAGGACACATAGCCCATGGACATAAACGCGCCGCCGAAACCGCACATCACACCGCTTAATAACAGGGCGATAGCCTGGGTCTTTAACACATTGATACCAACGGATTCCGCCGCTTCCTTCTTCTCTCCCACGGCCCGGATGTGATAGCCAAGGGCTGTCTTCTTTAAGAGGATCCAGGTAAAGATCACGGCCAGAACCGACACATAAGTCAGCACATTATGGCCGGATACCACTGCACCTAAAAACGGGATGCTCTCAATCACCGGAATGTTCACGTTCGGAAGCACCTTGCTTGCTAAGGAAACGCTGGTTCCCTTGTCATGAGCCACCAGGTACAAAAAGAAAATGGTTCCGCCGCTGGCAAGGCTGTTGATAGCGATACCGCCAAGAATGATGTTGGTCTTATAATACAGGGTAAAGAACGCCAGCACTCCCGCAATGGCAACTGCAAACAGCATGGCAAACAGCAGTCCCATCCAGGCACTCTGGAATACAAAGCTGAAATACATACCGGCAAACGCGGCTATTAACATCATACCTTCCAATGCGATGTTTGGCACACCAGCCACATCAGAGAGCACTGCTCCCATGGACGCAAATAACAGAGGCGTGGTCACTCGGAAAATGGAGTACATAAAATCACTGGTGAAAACCAGATTCATAAAATTTTTCATTTATTTTTTGCCTCCTTTTCGATCCAGTTCTGTTTGTATTTGTGAAGGAACCGCTCTGCGGAAATCAACAGGATGATGATACTCTGTAAGATGGAGATCATTTCCGTAGGGATATCGGAAGAACGGTTTACTAAGTCCGCGCCGACTCTTAAGTAGCTGACAAACAGGGCGGAACCGATCACTGCCACCGGGTTATTGTTGGCTAACATGGCAATCATGGCGCCATCAAAGCCATAGCCAGGAAGTGCCGTCCACTCGAAACGCTTGTGCATACCGATACACTCGATGATACCGCCTGCGCCTGCTAACGCACCGGCTACCACATGAACCAGGATGATCACCTTGGTTACATTGATACCAGAAGCTTTGGCAAAATGCACATTGTCACCGGTCATACGGATCTCGTAGCCCCATTTGCTCTTATAGAGGAATAAATAGGTCAGAGCCACACATGCCAGAGCGATCAGGAAACCAGCATGGACACGGGTTCCAGGGATGATGGTTGCTAAAAGCGCGTTGCTTCTGTACTTATAAGAAACCAAAGAAGCAACGCTTGGGTCACGAATCACATTGTTTAATACAAATAATCCCACACCCTGTAAGATGTTGTTCATCATCAGGGAAGTTACCAGCTCGCTGGCACCATATTTTGCCTTTAAAACGCCAGGAACCAGCATCACTAAAATACCGGCAACAGCGCCCATGATGATACATAAGATCGGGAAAAATACTGGAGGTAGTTTTAACCAGATCGCTGCAAAGGAACCAGCGATACCGGCGATAAAATACACGCCCTCACAGCCCATGTTAAACAGGTTCGTCTTGAACATCACTGCCATGGCAAGACCGGAAAAGATCAGAGGAACCGCGGTCTCAATGATATTTCCCAGATAACGTTTGGTGGAAAATGGCGCAACCAGGAAGATGCGGATGGATTCTACCGGCTGGTCGCTGACCAGCAAAATGATCACAAATGCTACCAGAACGGCTACCAGCATGGAAACTGCGGTTCTGATGATATTAAAAGACTGTTCACGGCTCAGCTTCATCCGATTGCCCTCCTGATCTGTTCTTTGTCATGCTTCTCCAGGCCCAGCATATACAGACCTAGTTTTTCTTCGTTTAAGTCCTCTAAGTTGTCAAAATATGCCACGATCTCGCCCTCGTACATGACAGCGATCACGTCAGAAAGCTTCAAAGCTTCATTTAAGTCTGCAGAGATCAGAAGCACCGCGCAGCCTGCGTCACGCAGCTCGATGATCTTCTTGTGGATGATGTGGGCAGCGCCGATATCTACGCCACGGGTCGGCTGTTCCGCGATCAGAACCTCCGGGTTGTGGGCGCACTCTCTTGCCACGACCACCTTCTGCATATTTCCGCCAGATAACATTCCTACATTCTGCTTGTTATCAGAGCAGCGGATCTCATAAGCCTTAATATTCTCATCGGCAAACTGGTCTATTTTTTTATAATCCAGCAGACCGCCTTTTTCAAATTCCGGTGTTGAGTAACGGTTGGAGATCATATTCTCCGCAATAGACTCATGTCCGGCGATTCCATGCACCATACGGTCCTCCGGGATATAGCCGAACCGCATCTTGCGGATCTCTTCGATAGTCATATCTTTCACGGATTTGCCGCTGATCTGGATCTCGCCTTCTTTTAAGGTTCTTCTTCTGGTTATTAGATCTACCAGCTCTACCTGTCCGTTGCCCTGAACGCCGACGATACCAAATACCATGCCGCCGTGAACGCCAAAGTTTACATCCTTCAGCATAGAAACACCATTCTGGTCCTCATAGGACACATGCTCAGCCTTCATGCGTATCTCGCCTGCGTGGTACGGGGTTCTGGCGATGCCGGTATCCATATCGCAGCCCATGATCATACTGGATATCTGCTGTTCGGTCACGTCACAGGTGTTATGGCAGCCCACAAAGGTACCAGCTCTCATAACCGTAATACGGTCAGAGATCCGTTTTACCTCCGGGATCTTATGGGAAATGAACACAATGGTATGTCCCTGCTCTTTTAAGTGGATCAGCTCATCGAACAGCTGGTCGGTCTCCTGTGGAGCCAGCACTGCTGTCGGCTCATCTAAGATCAGAATCTCTGCGCCTCTGGCCAGAGCCTTTAAAATCTCAATTTTCTGCTTAACGCCAACAGGAAGCGTTCTTGTCACCGCTTCCGCCTCTACTTTCAGATTATATTTTTTACTCAATTCTTTGGTGAAAGAAATGGCTTTTTCTTCGCTGACAAACATTCCTTTCTTCGGTTCCATGCCCAGGATAATATTTTGAGCCGCCGTGAATGATTCCACCAGCATAAAGTGCTGATGCACCATTCCAATCCCATGGGAGATCGCATCCTTAGAAGAGGAGAACCGGATTGGTTCTCCTCTCAGAATGATCTCGCCTGAGGACGGCGGCTCCATGCCAAATAAAATTTTCATTAAGGTGGACTTGCCTGCGCCGTTCTCTCCGACTAATGCGTGGATCTCACCTTTCTTCAAGTTGAAGTTTACATCTTTATTAGCCACGATACCGTTGCCATATATTTTCGAGATGTTCTTCATTTCCAAAATATACTGTTCCATCAGGACCTCCGGTTTTCTTATGGACGAGCTGCCTCACGGATCTCGTTGATCTTCTCAGTTGTGATACCGATGGTAGGTGTCATCTCTACCTCACCAGCCATTACTTTTGTCTTTAACTCTTCCACTGCTGCACGGTCATCTGCGCTTAACAGCTTCTCATAGAACTCGTTCTCAGCGATACCTACTGCATCCTCAGCAAGACCGAAGACTTCTCTTGTACCGTAAGGAACCTCGCCAGCCATTGCCTGTTTTACCACACGTACTGCATTGTCTGGAATATTCTTGATTGCGGAAGTGATGATCACATTTGCCATATCTGGCTGGGAATCCTTTAATGCCTCTGCCTGGTCGGAGTCAACGCCGATGGCAAACTTGCCAGTCTGTACAGCTGCGTCAATCACACCAAGACCGGACTGTCCAGCACATGCAAATACAACGGAGATACCGGAATTGTAAAGCAGAAGTCCGTTCTCTTTACCCTTTGCAGTATCGGTAAAGCTTCCGATGTAGGAAGTGGAAACCTTGATATCTGGGTTGATAGCCTGAGCGCCCTCAATGTAACCAACCAGGAACTCATTGATTCCAGGGATATCCATACCACCTACGAAACCGATGGTGGTCTCACCAAGCTCTGCTGCCTTTAATGCTGCTGCAGCACCTGCTAAGAAGCACATCTCGTTGTTCTTGGTACCCATGATGTATACGTTTGCTGGCGGATCTGCGATCTCATCATCCAGGTTGATGAATTTCTGATCTGGATACTCTTCGGCAGCCTGTACCAGAGCGTCATCACAGTTACTGGAAATGGTAAGGATCAGGTCATAGCCTTTCTCACACATATCGACAAATGCAGGATAATACTTGGAAGTATCAGTTCCTACCTCAACATACTCTACGGTTGCGCCAAGAGCCTCGATCGGCTCGATGGAACGGAATGATGCATCAAAGAAAGACTTGTCACCTAAGTTTCCAGGGATCAGAAGGCCGATCTTGTAGTCCTCTGCTGCTTTGGTCTCTGCCTCAGAAGCTGCCTCGCTGCCTGCTGCAGTGGTCTCTTCTGCTGCTGCAACGGTGGTCTCTGCTGCCTTGGTCTCCTCTGGTTCTGGTGCGCTGCATCCTGCTACCATGCTTGCAGTCATGCATGCTGCAAGAATTGCTGCTGTCGCTCTTTTCTTCATTACTTGTTTCCTCCTTGAACATGTGTAAAAAATATCTATCTCAAGCCTCTTAAATGGCTGTTGATACAACAAAATACTGATCCAGAATACGAAAAAATCGTTCTGTGTCTATCTTTGTGGCAAAGAGAAGTCCCTCTTCCGGCTTCGGATCGATCTCATAATAATTGGACTGATCCACCATGGTTCCTCTGGTCAGCCGTCCCGCCAGTTCTACGGCGAAACTGCCTTTCTTTAAGGTAACTACCTGTGGATCCAGCAGATATGCCACTAAAAGCACATCGTGGAAGGTCACTGGAAATCCTGTGGCTTTCTGGAACATCGCAACGCCTTTCAGGAAATACTCCAATAGTGGATCGCCTGACGTTTTCCACTGTTCCAGGCGTGTCTCATCAATGCCAAGATACTTGGTCACATCCAGTCCCATGCAGATCAGATTCTTACAGGTTCTGAGAACCACATCTGCCGCTTCCGGGTCACAGATGATGTTCCACTCCGGGTAGGAGCTTAAAAATGCGCCTCCCATGGCAACGATCTTCGCCTGCTCCATGGTCTTTGGATCTTTCATGCAGGCCATGGCA
>CAKRWX010000170.1 GCA_934418055.1 uncultured Lachnospiraceae bacterium | reverse complement strand
CTTTTGTATTATCCGGACACGGAAACCTTCGTATCCAGTGGAATCTATGAACGCTATGCATTTGATACGTATTATACGGTGGATATGGATGGTGTGAATATCGGTTCGGTGGAATACAATGATGATTTGAGTACCAATGAGCGGATTGAGGCTTATCGTTCGTATAATTACCGGCAGGAAATGCTGGCTCTTGGGGCAAGGATCGTCCTGACTATTTTAATCGAAATGCTGGTGGCGCTGCTGTTTGGTTTCAGACAGAAAAAACAGCTGTTGGTTCTGGCGGTTGTCAATATCATCTCGCAGATTATCTTAAATGTACTGCTCAATGTGATCAATTATAATTCCGGTCCTCTTGCATTTACATTTTTCTATGTACTTTTTGAGCTGATTGTATTTGCTCTGGAGGCAGTGTTATATTGCACGATTCTTAAGAGGGTATCAGAAAAGAAAAAAGAGAATGGATATTATATCCTGTATTCCTTTGTGGCCAATCTGGTCTCATTTGGTGCCGGATTATTCCTGGCGGCGAAACTGCCGGGTATATTTTAAAGATGTCATGGCTGAACTGTAACAAAATATTGCCCCAACGTTATGATTTGTAAAAAGGAGTAAAATTGTGTCAACAAACAGAATGAATGAATCTACTTTAAATGGTTTCGATATCAGTGCGGCGGCACTGCATGTCATCGCCATGACGCTTATGCTGATGGATCACCTTTGGGCTACCCTTCTTCCGGCAGAAGAGTGGCTTACCTGTGCCGGAAGAGTGGCCTTCCCCATCTTCGCCTTCATGGTGGTTGAGGGATATTTTCACACCCGGAACTTCAAAAAGTATATGCTTCGGATGCTGCTGTTTGCAGTGCTTTCGGAGGTTCCCTTTGATTTGATGTACGGTGGTACCTGGTTTTATCCGGTTCATCAAAATGTGCTCTGGACATTCCTGCTGGGTCTTTTAGGTATCCATCTGATGGAACAGGTGCGGAAGAAAGGAAAGATCTGGGCCGATCTGCTGGTGTCGGTGATCGTCGTGACAGCAGGATTGATACTGGGAACCCTTTGTATGGTCGATTACTATGGTATCGGTGTTGTAACGGTATTTGTGTTCTATTTCTTTCATGGCCGTAAATGGTGGTGCTTTTTGGGCCAGCTAATTGCCCTGTACTGGCTGAATGTGGAATTGCTGGGCGGTCTGATGTATCCGGTTCAGCTCCTTGGCATGGAATTTGAACTGTGTCAGCAGGGACTTGCCCTTCTGGCACTGATTCCCATCTGGCTGTATCGCGGCAGACAGGGTTATCACAGCAAACCATTCCAGTACATCTGCTATGCATTTTATCCGGTCCACATGCTGCTGCTTGTGGCGGTACTGAATTTCATCAACCGATGATAAAATTTTACATTCCCTGTTTTTCCTGGCATCATAACAGATAGTAAAAAATTCCGTTGTCAGGTACAAATGTGTGAACAGAAACCATTTATCACTGAACATAGAAAAATATCTCCGTAATATATTCGTTTTCATCACCGGAGGTAATATAGTCATTGATACAAAATTCATAGGAATCTGAAACAATCGTGAGCTGCTGGTCTTTGCAATATTCCAGCAGCTTTTTATAGGAGCGATCCACAGACAGATAGTCGCCGCAATGATAAATGCTGGCGGCTTTTCCTTTTGGCAGCAGGCGGATGTTTTTTGCTTTTTTGGTCTTCTCGATGGGGATAAATGCAACACTTGCTTCCGTATATCGTTCTTCTAATATGTGTTTATAGGGGACGATCACGCCGGTCTGGAAGTAGATGGGCAGTTCATCTTTTAGTGCCTGGGAAAAGCATTTCTTTGTCGCAATGCTGATTTCCCGGAATGTCTGGGGTCGTTCGATATCTGCACAGAGAAGATATTTGGGACGTACTTCTTTGATAGTTACTTCCTGATTCTGTTCGTGAAATGCCTTTACATGTTCCAGCTGTCGGCATCGGTGGGCGAGACGGTTCCGGATCAGCTCCAGGTGCGTGATCTGCTGGTCGATGACGGTCAATTGTTTCCGCATCGTAATCAAGGAAGTATCGATGGTATAATTTTTCATATGTTCCTGAATCTCATTCAAGGTAAATCCCATTTCTTTCATAATCAAAATAGTATCCAGATAGTCAACCTGTTTGACGGTATAATACCGGTACTTATTGTCCGGATCTACATAGGCAGGTTTGAATAAACCGATCTTATCATAATAAATTAATGTCTGTTTTGAGATGTTCTGATAGCTGGCGAGCTCACCGATTGAAAACATATCTTTCATAAGAATTCCCCTCTTGACAATATAGTTACTATATCCTTTATTCTAGTGGTACAGCAGAAAATAAGCAAGACAGGAGTTTGATATAATGAAGTATTTTAAAGAAAAAATGACGTATTTCCAGTTTATAAAGTATCTGGTGCCTTCGGTGATGACGATGATTTTCCTGTCGTTTTACACCACCATTGATGGATTTTTCGTATCCAAATATGCCGGCTCCGATGCATTGGCAGGAATTAATATTGTAATTCCGATTACCTGTGTTACCTTCGGAATCGCTGTTATGCTGGCCACCGGCTCCGGTGCCATCATAGGTGATAAGCTGGGGCGAAAGAAGGAACAGGAAGCCAATGAGATTTTTACATTTATCACGATTGTGCTTCTTATATTCGCCATTCTTTTTACCATTATCGGTATCCTTTTCCTGGAACCTATCTGTATCTTCTTAGGAAGCAGTGAACGATTATTAGAGCATGTACTTCCCTATGCATATGTCATCTTTCTGGGAAGTGTTCCCATGTCCTTCAAACTGTTTTTTGAGTATCTCGTAAGAACCGACGGAAAGCCGGATGTGGGAATGATCATGTCCCTGACGGGATTGATTCTGAATGTTATCTTTGACTATATACTGGTAGCAGTGTTGGGACTTGGTACTCTGGGTGCGGCCTGGGGCACGACACTTTCTATCACAGTCAGCATGTTGATCGGACTTGGCTATTTTCTGAAATACAGCCACATTAAGTTCTGCAGACCGAGAATCAGTTGGAAGGTTCTTTTTAAATCCTGTACCAACGGAAGCAGTGAGATGCTGACAGAGATGTCTACGGGTATCACAACCTTCTTATTTAACCTGATTATTATGCAGTACTTTGGAGAGGATGGAGTTGCAGCGGTGACGATTATTATGTATATCTACTACTTCTTTATCGCTGTCTATATGGGAATTGCGGTTGCGACTGCACCTATTGTCAGCTACAACGTGGGTTCTGGAAATTACGAAAAAATCAAAGAGACTACAAGATACAGCTTCATCACCATCGCCATCAGTTCAGTGCTGATCCTTGCCATCTCCCTGCTGTATGGAAGAGGGATCATCCATTTATTTGTGGGCGATGGAAATGTCTTCCATTTAACATGGGATGCACTGAAGTTGTTTAGTCCGGTGTTCTTATTTATCGGTTTGAATGTATTCTTATCAGGATACTTTACAGCCCTTGGAAATGGTTTTATTTCGGCATTGATTTCCTCCCTGCGTTCCCTGATTCTGGTGGTTCTTTTTATATTGATTCTTCCAAAGTTTCTGGGAGTATCGGGCGTCTGGATGACCATGCCCATGGCAGAGGCAGTGACGATTTTCATCGCAGTGTATCTGTACCGCGCCTATGGAAAGAGTTATATAAAAGAAACGGTTCGCAGTTCATAACCCGCGCATCCTTGCGGAGCGTCTGGAATGCAAAGCATCAACAAAATTCCGTGATGCTCATATTTAACAGCGTGAATATCAAATTTGAACGCAGATAAGCATTCCCCCGCTTCAAGTGCGCGGAGCACTAAGCGGCGGGTGAAGGGGGATGCTTATGTCAGTGGGAGTTGAAAGCTCCCACTGACAGATCGCGAAGCGACTGCGTTCATGAGCAAGTAGCGAAGCGGATTGCGAATGTCCGCTTTACGCTGATATTCACGCTGTTGTTTTTTGAAATATATACAGCTAGCAACACTTATTTTCCGTATACCTCGATATGGGTCAGTGCCGGGAATGGGGATGGATCGTCAGCCTTGATCAGGTTGCTCAGTTTCAGCCATGTGATTCCCTTCTTGCTGATCGCGAAGGTATGTGGTTTTACACTCTTCTCCATGGAGACAGTCTCAGTGGTTCCATCGGAGAAGGTAAAGGTTGCATTGATCCACCAGTTGTCGTGTGGAAAGTCTGCTCTGGTGTAGAGAACGATCTTGTCGAAGTCAACAGGGCGTCCGAATTCCAGGGTCAGCTCTGCGTCATCCTGCATGTTGATGCCCCAGGACTCATATGGCCATGCACCGTGGGAAGCGTTAGCAAGTACACCATCGATCGCATTGCGTGCAGCGAATACGGATTCACCTCTGGTTTCAACATTTGCGTATGCGTGAGGATAGCAGCCGTGGTCACCATGCTGGTCCATCACATTTTTTGCTAAATTGCGGTATGCAGTCACTTCGTATTCCTCAGCGGTGCGCATGGTTACATAATGGCGCTCACCGGTGAAGCATTTTGGATTGTAAGAGATCTTTTTCTCATTGAATGGAATGGTGTATACAACCTTAGGACTGGTTAAATAAACCAGGGACTCGTCCATACAGTCATCGATGCGGATCACATAAAAAGCTCCGGTGTTGCTGGTCTCAAAAACCAGAGTATCGCCTTCCTCATAAGTACCCTCAAATACCATAATTGCCTGATCCTGATCGGATGCCTGGCATTTTAATTCTCCATTTTTGTCAAAGACAGAAATCTGTAACTCAGTCATTGCGTAAATCCCCCTCTTTTAATTGTTCAATCTGTTCCTCTATAGAACGGCGCTCATCCCGCATACGACGGAAATAAGAGCTCATTTCATCTGCCATGCCGGACAGACGGTTCAGCAGTGTGGAGAAGTCCTTCAACATCATGTCATCCTTGAAATACGGGTAGACGATGTCATGGTCGATCTCGCTCCAGCCCTCCTCAAAAAGGGTTCTTCCCTGGATCTCCACATAATATCCGCGATATTTGATGATATAGTGGAGTGAGCGGTAGATACCATCGGATTTGATATCGATCAGAGTATCATCATAAATCCGGGTGTCCCCATTTCTTCGGTAGACCTTTGGACGCTCTGCAATATAAAAATGCTCCGGGTCATTATCAAAATCGGCGATACGGTCTGCTACATACAGCCTCGGATCATTCTCAAATACAGACGTGATGTAGCGGTGGAAATAGATCCAGTCTTCCCGGTAGAGGAAAAAGACGCGGATGCCGATCAGATCCGTCATATATTTGTGGTAGTTGTACCGGTCAATATCTGCAAAACGTTCAGGATCTTCACTGCGCTTGCGTATGATCTTTTCCAGAAGGTGCTCCGGGTCCTTGGTGCGGTAACGGTAAGAGTGGATGCCGGCTTTTTCAATATCATAAAGGTAGGCATCGACAAATTCCTTGCCAAGATCTCTCAAATGCTCCTCAATCGAGACATAAGAATCATAGATCGCACAAAGCTCTTCCCAGGAAATGCCGCAGGCACGAAATTCCTCCGGGTCGATATAATGTTCTTTAAAAAAAGTCTCCTGATCAAGCATATAGAGTCCTCCTGTCCTGTTGTCATACAACCGTTAGTATAACTGATTT
>CAKRWX010000169.1 GCA_934418055.1 uncultured Lachnospiraceae bacterium | reverse complement strand
CTGCCAGTGCAGCGCACAGAGACAGATATTTCTGAGGAGTCACCGGCGCATCTGTGATAATGGAAACCTGGCATCCGGCTTTTGCGAGGACACCTGGAGTCGTCCAGGTTTTATTCTGTAATTCGAACTTGGTGGCATGTCCAAGGCTTGGACCCACAGCACATGGATATCCGGCTTTTACCAACTCATCTACGATCAGATTTCCTTCTGTCGTATGCTCCAGCGTCAGTTTTAAATGAAATTCCCTGGCGATACGGATTGCAGTCAAGATATCGTTTGCCTGATGGGCATGGGCTTTTAACGGGATCTCACGGTTTAAAACCGGGATCAGAGCCTCCAGCTTCATATCAAAAGCCGGACGTTTTAACGGATCATCTCCTGCTGCCTCTTTTCTTTCCTTATAATCGCTGGCTTTTAACAGCATCTCTCTCAAATGGGCTGCCGTTGCCATTCTGACTTCATTTCCACGGCCTTTGTAAAATCTCTTTGGATTCTCACCGAAGGCACACTTCATGGCAACCGGGTCTTTCACTACCATATCGTCCACACATCTTCCAGTGGTTTTTACTGCGAAGAAAGTTCCGCCAAGAACGTTCGCGCTTCCTGGGCCAGTTCCTACGCAGGTCACACCGCCCATAGCTGCCATATTGACCGTCGGATCCATCGGATTAAAGCTGTCAATGCCGCGAAGCTGTGGCGTACAAGGATCACTTCCCTCATTATAATCCTGTCCCTCAAAACCGATTCCATAGCCATCCAGTCCCAAATGACTGTGGGCATCTACAAATCCCGGATAAACATCTCTTCCGGACGCATCCATCACCTCTGCTCCATCTGCTTCCAGATGCTCTCCAATGGCTGCGATTTTTCCATCCTTTACCAGAATATCTGCCACATATGGCTCTTCCTTTACCAGATCGTGGATCCGGCCATTTTTAATACACAGCATTTATTTTCCCTCCTCATTCGTTAAATATTTACCAAACCAGTTCATCAGCTCTTTTAAACGGGTGATCCGGTTCTGTGGTTTTCCACTTCTGGACAGTTCGTGATTCTCTCCATGGAATAAAACCATACGTGCATCCACGCCCTGTCGTTTTACCGCTGAGAACATCTGGATCGCATCCCCCATCCAACAGCGGTAATCTTCATCAGACTGCAGTAACAGTAACGGTGTCCGGCCTTTCGGCGCTTCTTTTAACGGGGACATACTCCAGACCTTCTCAAAATCTTCCCACGGATACGCCCCCATCTGCAGACGGTTGGCATAATAGCCAATGTCTGTATATAAGCATTTGGACAAATAATTGGAAATGGATCTTTGGGAGACTGCCGCCGCAAACCGGTCCGTGTGGCCTTCCATCCAGTTGCACATAAATCCGCCGTAAGAACCACCGCAGATTCCCACCCGTTTCTCGTCAATATCTGGATAATGCTTCAAAATCTGGTCAAATAATTCCATCAGATCCTGGAAATCATCGGCTCCAAATTTTTCCGTCAGATCCGCGTAAGCCTCGCCGCGTCCGTCAGATCCCCGCGGATTACCATAGAAGACGAAATAACCAGCCGATGCCAGGCACTGGAACTCATGGAAAAATGCAGTACCAGACACGCCTTTTGGACCACCGTGGATCTCAAATACCGCCGGATACTTCTTTCCAGGGACATAGTCTGCCGGATGGATCACATAGGCTTCCATCTCATATCCATTTTTACTCTCATAACGGAACCGTTCCGGCTCTACGACCTGATGTGTCTCCAGATATTCGTCATGAAAGCCTGTCAGCTTTTCTTCTTTGCCACTGTCCGGATCCAGAAGATACAATTCCGTTAAATGCTGTCCACGCATCGCAGATAACAGGATCTGTTTTTTTCCGTCTGCCGTCCAGGCTACATCAAAACCTGTCACTGCGCCAAATTCCCGGCTTACCTGAGTCATCTGTCCCTGCTGATCCAGCATCATAAGGTAACTATCTCCCCAGGAAGTTTTCGTCAGATATAGTTTTTCTTCTGCCTGATCATAGCACAGGCTTCTGCCACTTCCAAACTTTGCATCACTTCCCACAGAACTGCCAATTTCCATATCATAAAATGGCAGCTGCTTTATCTCACACCTGGTCAGATCATACTGATAAAATCTGGGATTGGCTCCAGCTCTCTTCTTTTCTGTCCCGCTATAGAAAATCTTCTCATTTCCTAAAAAGCAGACATTGCTGATTCCATAACGATCTTCCGGAACCAGCTGCGTCATCTGCTCCTGTTTGAGATCATACAGATACAGCCCCGACTCTGAATGGCGGATACTGGTATAAACCGGACCTGCAAAAGCGATCTTCTGGTGGTCTGCAGACACATCATAAGATACTGTCTCCAAAAATGGAGGAGTGATCCGTTTCAGAGACTGATCTTTCTGGGAATATACATACAGCGCCGGGCGCTTGCGGTTGGTGATGCCTTTGCCGTTAAACCAAAACGGTAGTTCCTCATAGATTTCATAATCTTTGCCACGGACTGCCTGGTATGCTGCATCTGCATCCCCACCTTTATCCGTATCTATCTCATTCTCATCTGCCACTGTGGATACCAGCCACAAACCATCGCCCATGAACCGGATTCCATCGGCCTTTAACGGCACTGTCATAAAAGGTGTCGCTTCGCCGCCATGAAGACTGATCTCATAATATCTGGTTTCCGGTTTTTTTTCTTTCTGGTCATTGTCTTCTTTGTCCCGGCTTGAAGCAAATAAAATCCGCTCAGAATCCAGCCAAACAGGCTTTTTCGCCTCTCCACGGCTGGCCAGTAATCGTTTTTCCTTCGTTTCCAGATCCACAGACCAGATACTGCTGTGATAGGTATTATCCTCTTTCGAAGCCTGGTTTACCACACAGACTGCCATCGTTCCATCTGGAGATAATGAAGCCTCTGAAACAAACCGGAACTCATACAGGTCTTCTCTTTCTACTGGTGATTTTTCCTGTCTTTTCATGCCTCTCTTCCTCCTTTCAGATAATGATCCATCCAATCGAGGATCTCCTGCATCCGGATGATCCGGTTTCTGGGTTTTCCACTCCGGGACAGCTCATGATTTTCTCCATGGATCACACACATCCGTGTCTCCACACCAAGCACCTTCAATGCCGCGAACATCTCCATGCCCTCAGCCACAGGACACCGGTAATCCTGGTCCGAATGAACAAACAACGTCGGTGTCTTACAGTTTCCTACATATTTCAATGGAGAATGCTTCCACAGTTTTTCTGCACTCTCCACCGTAAGAACTGACTGCTCCCGTCTGGTAAAGGTATGCCCGATATCTGACATGTGCTCAAAGGAGATCCAGTTTGCAATAGAACGCTGGGAAGCCGCTGCTGCGAACCGGTCCGTATGGCCGATGATCCAGTTCGTCATAAAACCTCCATAAGAGCCGCCTGTCACGCCAACCCTGGACGGATCAATATCCGTCTCCCTGGCCAGCACATGATCGGTGAATGCCATCAGATCTTCATAATCTACCGTACCATATTTTCCGCAGATATCTCCATATTCACTGCCAAATCCGTCAGAGCCTCTTGGATTTGTATAGAATACAAAATATCCGGCATTGGCCCATACCTGCATTTCATGGTGGAAAATGGAACCAAAGACGGTTCTCGGACCACCGTGGATATTTAAGATAGCCGGATATTTATGACCTGGTTGATAACCAACTGGTTTCATGATCCAGCCTTTTAAACAGCTTCCATCTGCCACCCGGAATTCCATTTCCTCTGGAACAGAATACTGCCATTTTTCCATGTCATTGATGTGGGTGATCTGTTTTCCATTCAGGTAAAGCTCTGCCAGACGATTTCCATACAGTCCACAGACTACCACCTGATCTTTGTATACATCAAAGCTGTCACAGGAACCTTTTGTAACATCCATATCTCCGGTTGATTTTAAAACTTCCTTAATCGCGCCTGTCTGGTCAATTTTGCAAAGTCTGGCACTGCTTTCTATGGTGCTGATAAAATAGCACTGGCCATCATCGTCTTTTTGTACCCGGCCTCCACCCAGTCTGGCATCACTTCCTACGGAGCTTCCCTGACTGCTGTGATCATAAGCCGCCAGATGCTTTAACTGGCCATTGTTCAGATCCATGGTATAAAATTCCTGATATTTATGATCACCGTATGGATTCTGATCCCCACAGGCTTCATTGGACGTCACCAAAGCCTGATCATCTGCCCAGAAGCTTACAAAACCAGTTCTTCTGGTCTCTTTCTCCAGAAGGCAGCGATTTTCCCCTGTTTCCAGATCATAGAGATATATTCCATAATATGAACCCCTCACATCCATCCATGGGTACGCCCGATACAAGATCCGGTTTCCACGAACCGAAACCTCAGCCACATCCGCCGATTCTTCTGATATCTGCTTCCAGGAACCGTCCTTCTGGGAATACAGATAAAGCCCTCTGCGGATCTTATTGGTCATGCCCTTTCCATTAGACCAGAACGGCACTTCATCGATCACTTCATAAGCCGGATCTTTTTTCTCTGCGCTTTTCATCAGCTCCGTTCCCGTAATTAAGAAACAGCCATCCGTCAGTTTCTGGATTCCATCTGCTTTTACCGGAACCTCAAAAAGCGGAAACGCCTCGCCACCATCCATAAAAATCTGATGATAAATGGTCTTGCTGCCGTCCTCTTCTGTTTTTCCCTCTGGATATAGCAGGGATTTTTCATCCAGCCATATGTAAGAAGTCACCTTCCCAGACGTGGTAAGCTGACTGTAGGAATCCTTTTCTGTATCATAAACGTACAGATTCCCTGGATAACTGTTGCTTTTTAAATCTGCCTGCCGCACTACAAACGCAATATAACGCCCATCCGGCGAAAATCCCGGATTGCTCACAAAGCGAAACTGGCAGAAACTATCAATCCTGACTGGTTCCATCCCAAAACCTCCTTTGTATCTCATGAACTGTTGAACAGTTTTATAATTATAGTCTCTTTTTATTATACAATTTAATTCCGATTTGCCAAGTAGGAATTTCGCAATCCGTCCATTTCATGACTAATTTCCACATCATCATAGGATGAATTTCCCATGAGGCAAAAAACTGCCCATGGGAGTTTCAGTTTCCCATGGGCAGCTAATCTTTAAAATCTTTTAAAATTAAATAAATCGGCATTGTCTTAATATTTCACTTAACATCCTTGCCGATTTTTTCAATTTTTCATGTTCTTCTTCATTTAAGGAAATCGGCACCCGCACTTCAAATCCGTCCGCCCCCACAATGGACGGCATGCTTAAAGCTACATCATCGATCCCAAATTCCCCATGCATCATAGTGGAAACCGGCAAAATGGATTTCTCATCCCGGATGATCACCTCGCAGATCCTCTTGATGGTCATGGCAACACCGTAATAAGTAGCCTGTTTTCGTTCAATGATCTCGTAGGCGCTCCGTTTCACGGTTTCTGCAATATTTTCCTGGATCTTATCGTGGTTCCATTGCCCCCGCATCTCACAGAAATCATCTAACGGAACACCGGAGATATTGGCGCTGCTCCATACAGCAATTTCACTGTCTCCATGCTCACCAATGATAAACGCATGAACACTCTTACTATCCACAGCCAGATATTCCCCCACCTGATACTTTAACCGGGCAGTATCCAGAAC
>CAKRWX010000168.1 GCA_934418055.1 uncultured Lachnospiraceae bacterium | reverse complement strand
CCAGAAGACCCTGCGCGGATATCTAAAAGGATGCGCCTCCCAGGGAATCACCAGTATCTTTCCTACTGCGGAGCGCGGACTATTCCGGGAAATCGCCCGCACGGCAGAAGAAAAGCCAGACGGCGCGGAAATCTGCGGCATTCACAGCGAGGGGCCATGGCTGAACCGCGTAGGTGAAAAAGGCGTCAGAAAGCCGTACCCGCCAGTTAGTCTTGAAACCGCAAAAAAAATGGTAGAAGATGGTCAGGGATGGTTAAAGCTTGTCAGTCTCGCGCCTGAAATCCCCGGGATCATGGAGTTGACTGATTATTTTCTGGAGCATGGGATTACCGTGGGCGCTGCTCACAGCGACAATCAATATCATGACGCTATGGAGGCCTATAAGAACGGTATCTCTGTATCTACCCATACTGGAAATGTCATGACCGACATGCACCACCGGGATATCGGCGGTCTCGGCGCGGCGCTGACCAATGACCATGTCATGTGCGAGGTGATCTGCGACGGCCTGCACATCTGCGATGAAATGCTGGACATCTATTTCCGCATCAAAGATTACAAATATTTCATGATGATATCAGACTGTACCGCTTATTCCGGCGCTCCCGCCGGAGCGTACCGCCCGGGCTATTCCACAGAAAAACGTGTGGTAACCAAAGAAGGCTTCCTCTTATCCGACACCGGAAGGCTCTGTGGCTCCACGCAGCCGGTACTCTTCGGAATCAAAAACCTGGTAGAACATGTAGGCGTTCCGCTGGAAACTGTATTGCAGATGAGTTCTCTAAATCCTGCATTGAAATACGGTTTTGGAGATACAAAAGGCTCCATCCGCAAAGGAAAACAAGCAGATTATGTGATACTGGACGATGCATACCAGGTAAGACAGACCTTCGTATCCGGACGCAAGGTGTATGATCTGGAGAGGGATGGGAAAATTTATAATTATGATTTTCTGATTCCGTGGGAATAAATAATCAGAAATTGGAATATCGTCAGCCAGGTTATGGCTGGCGATATTTTTAGGTTATTTTTTGCTTTCTATTTCAATTAATAAATAAAGATTATATTATTTTAATTTGAGAACTATTATTCTCCACAAAACTAAATGCTTCCGGTGTTTTTGTCATCCATAGACGCGAATAATCCAGCTTATGACGGTCAAGCATAGAACGACAATCTTTTGTTTTCATCTTACAAAAATCCGTCTTAAAATTTTTAACACTTCCACTTTTGGTCAGTTCCATAGCAGTCCGCACATCTGTGCACCGAACCAGCTCATCCTCCAAATTCAAAACTTGTGGAAGAAAAATGATTTTCAGTTTCCCACAATACCGGGTGAGAAGTTCCAAGTTCTTTTTAAGATTTGATGTCTGTGGCACATCAGTATCAAATGCCAAAACCACGGTTGTTCCAGCTAAAATAGACAATATCTGTGATTTTGGAATCAAGTTCTGCACCACATTGAATACCTTTATCTTCCCAGGAATCAATCTTTCCGGTGCTTCCTTCAACGCTGCAATCAATTGTTGTTCGCAAGGACCCTCTACATAATAGATGCACTTATTGTTCATCTTCCCACCCCATTTCCAATTCGTCCAAAAGAGAATCCTGCGGAAGTGATGCAAACACATCATTCTCAACTGCACAACGCAAAGAGTCTGTATTTCGTTTCAGCACATCTGATGCAGAAACAGCAGAAACCCGATATGCTCCTTCCTCTAAATGTTTGCGTAAAAACATATAGCTATGCTTCGGTAGATTCAAATCTAGCATATCTGTATTATGCGTTGTAAAAATCAACTGCTCATCAGCTCCGATACGATCTAGCATAATACCGAAAATCCTTTTCTCAATATCGCTCTGAATATAAGAAAAATGTTCATCACAATAATAAAAGCTACTCTCTTTCGTTGCCATTGCTGCAAGAAATATTGCGACATCAATTCCTTCTGCTGTACCACTGGACATTATCTCCCGATTCAGCAGCTTGCCTTCCTGAATAATGATTTCCGTTCCACTGCGGCGAATAATAAAGGTATCCTTCAAATCTTTTGATACACTGACATCCTGTAATGTCGGATCAAGTGTTCCAATAATAGCACGCAATGTCTTCAACAAAATACTTTTATTCGCACCTGTAAGCTTCAAAGATTTCTCTATTTCAGGATATGCAAAACGATACCGGACATCGCCTACTAATCTCTTAAGCGATGTCGCAGTTCTGGTTGCCTCCATTGTTTGATCTTTTAACTTCTTTACACATTTTTCATACGAATCCATCGTATCAATATCTGCGGTCTGATACTGAATTTCAATCTCCTGATTAAAAGCATTAATCTGAGCTGATAATCGTTGCAAGCGATAATCACCATTCACAAAATCAATACTGAAGTATCCATTATCGCCTGCAACCATCTCATAAAGCGGTGTTGGATTTCCAGCAGTCATATATCCAAAAATACGAATCAATGCCTTTCCAAGGCTGGTCTTTCCTGTCGCATTCGCTCCCATAAGAATTACAGCTTTCTTATAGCGAAACCGCTCTCTCCCTTTCAAATGTTCCTGATCGATAATCGAATTAACAATCTTTTTAGGATAACTAAAATTGATATCAAAATCATTAAATCCATAAATTCCCTTTAACACAAGGTTTAGTACAATCATGTCAGAGCCTCCATATCATTATTTCGTTTTTCGTGAGCAAATGATATCATGTTTCAGAAAACATTTCAAGGATACTAGTACATATCTTTGAGTGATACTTACATTCTACTGCTTTTCAATCTTCTCCGCCAGATCATTCAGATACATCCACCGCTCCATCTTGGCATCCAGTTCGCTCTCCGCCTGTGCTTTTCGGTCCATCAATTCTTTCAGTTTCACAAAATCGCTGGCAGCTTTCTCCATCTGGACGTCCAGATCTGC
The DNA here is from genome assembly GCA_934418055.1 of uncultured Lachnospiraceae bacterium. Taxonomy (GTDB): domain Bacteria; phylum Bacillota; class Clostridia; order Lachnospirales; family Lachnospiraceae; genus UBA3402. The sequence continues at coordinate 2,750 of CAKRWX010000168.1, read as the reverse complement.
AATCTCCTCCTCCAGCTTCTCGATCTGGCTCTCGATCACATCCCAGTCCTTCTGCTCCTGGTAGGTGAAACGCAGCTTTTTGGGGCCGCCGTTCCAGGTCTTTTTGGATGATTTGGAGTCCTCCTCGGACTTTTCATCCTTTGATTTATCTGATTTGACGCCTGCCTTCGGATTGCCAGCTGCCATCGCCTCAGCCTCTACCTCTTTCCGCAGCACCGCCGCCTGATAATCAGTGAAACCGCCCTCGTACTGGGTGATCCTGCCGTTGCCCTCAAAAGCAAAGATTCTCCGCACGATACGATCTAGGAAATACCGGTCATGGGATACGGTAATCACAATGCCCTGGAAGGAATCCAGATAGTCCTCCAGAATCGTTAAGGTACGGATGTCCAGGTCATTGGTAGGCTCGTCTAAAAGTAGTACATTTGGCGCATCCATCAGGATCCGCAGCAGATACAGTCTCCGCTTCTCACCACCGGATAAGCGGTCAATGGTGGTGTACTGGACGCTGGATGGGAATAAGAAACGCTCCAGCATCATGGAGGCACTGACGCTTCCGTCCTTGGTCTGCACATACTCTGCCACATTTTTGATGTAATCGATCACCTTCAGGCTCTCATCCATAGCTTCATTTTCCTGGGAGAAATAGCCCATTTTCACGGTCTGGCCGATCTCGATGGTTCCGCTGTCCGGCTGTACCCATCCAGCGATCATCTTCATCAGCGTGGACTTGCCGCTGCCATTGGGACCGATGATTCCAACCCGGTCATTTTTTAGGAAAATATAGGTGAAATCTTTTATTAACGTCTTATCTCCATATGCCTTACACAGATGATCCAGCTCCACAGTCGTCCGTCCCAGTCTGCTGGAAATAGACTCCAGCTCCATACTCTGGTCAAGCTCCGGACCTTTCTGGTCACGCAGAGCCTCGTATCGCTGGATGTGGGCTTTCTGCTTGGTAGAACGGGCTCTGGCGCCACGCTTCATCCACTCTAACTCCACCCGTAAAATAGACTGGCGTTTCCGCTCCGATGCCTGAGCCATGTCCAGACGCTCAGCACGCATCTCCAGATAACCCTCATAATTGGTCTGATAGCTGTAAAACTTGCCCTTATCAAGTTCTACGATCCGGTTTGCCACACTGTCCAGGAAATAACGGTCATGGGTGATCATCAGGATCGCGCCGCGGAATTTCTTCAGATGATCTTCCAGCCAGTCCGCCATATCACTGTCTAAATGGTTGGTTGGCTCGTCCAGGATCAACAGATCCGTGTCCGCCATCAGCGTACTGACAAGCGCCACTCGCTTCCGCTGTCCGCCTGACAGAGTCTCAACTTTCGCGTCAAAATCATAGATGCCGACCTTGGTCAGCATAGTCTTTGCCTGGCTCTCCATATCCCAGATATGAGGATGGCCCTCATTATCCCGGAGAATGCTCTCGATGATGGTGTCGCCCTCCGTAAATTTCGGGTTCTGCGGCAGATAACGCATATCCAGGTTTCTTCCTCGCACCACGGTTCCCTTGTCCGGCTCCTCTAAACCAGCCACGATTTTTAATAAAGTAGACTTGCCGGTTCCATTGATGCCGATCAGACCGATCTTCTCCCCCTCATTGATGGAGAAATCCGTATCGTCAAAGATCAGCCGTTCCGTATAAGATTTGGTCAGATGTTCAATGGTCACTAAATTCATGAGATCACCAGCTCCACAGGACAGTGATCAGAGCCCGTCACCTCGGTATGAATGGATGCGCTGACCAGACGCTCCTTCAGACACTCTGATACACAAAAATAGTCGATACGCCAGCCGGCGTTCTTCTCCCTGGCCTTAAACCGGTAAGACCACCAGGAATATACCCCTTCCGTATCCGGGTAAAAATATCGGTATGTGTCAATAAATCCAGCCGCTAAAAGATCCGTAAATTTCTGTCTCTCCTGATCCGTGAAACCGGCATTGTTGCGGTTGGTTTTCGGATTTTTCAGGTCGATCTCCTCATGGGCCACATTTAAGTCTCCACAGAAGATCACAGGCTTTTTCTGCTCCAATCCCTTTAAATAGGCTAAAAACGCGTCCTCCCAGTTCATCCGGTAAGACAGTCTCGCCAGCTCGCTCTGGGAGTTTGGCGTATAGCAGGTCACCACGTAGTAATCCGCAAATTCTGCCGTGATCACACGTCCCTCCTGATCATGCTCCTCGATCCCGATGCCATAAGCAACGGAAACCGGCTCTTCCTTGGTAAATAATGCCGTACCGGAATAGCCCTTTTTCCTGGCATAATTCCAATACTGGTGATAACCCTCTAAGTCCAGCTCGATCTGGCCCTCCTGAAGCTTGCTCTCCTGGATACAGAAAATATCCGCATCCATCTCCTTAAAATAATCTAAAAACCCCTTGCCCACACAGGCCCGAAGTCCATTCACATTCCAGGAAATCATCTTTTTCATAGCTAAAATGGTCTTCCTTTCTATTTGAAATTTCGAATTGCAGTAATCGTGTTTAGTATATCACAAATCACACTTGGGTGAAAGAACGAAACCGTGAACTTTTCCACGGAAATGCCTGCAGCCAACACACTTCTGCCCAGAGGTATCTATCTGCTCTATATGCAAAAGACAGCGGATATTTCCACCCACTGCCTTAGTTTGCCTTTTCACTATTTTATTTTTCGCATGGTCGCGCCGGCCCATTCCTACACCAGCAGCCGCATCAGAGTCGCCACCAGAAGTCCCCCTCCGGTTCCGATCACATAT
>CAKRWX010000167.1 GCA_934418055.1 uncultured Lachnospiraceae bacterium | reverse complement strand
ACCTACTAAACAGTTATGTCCTTTTCTAATGTTTCACGTGAAACATCTTATACAATACCCTGAGCCATCATAGCCTCTGCAACTTTCTCGAAACCGGCGATATTTGCGCCAGCCACATAGTTGCCAGCAACACCATAACGCTCTGCTGCATCAGATACCTTTGCGTAGATATTAACCATAATATCTTTCAGTTTTGCATCAACTTCCTCAAATGTCCAGGAAAGTCTCTGGCTGTTCTGACTCATCTCCAGTGCGGATGTTGCTACACCACCTGCATTTGCAGCTTTACCTGGCATAAACAGCATACCGTTCTCTAAGAAGAAATCAGTTGCTTCTCTGGTGGATGGCATGTTAGCGCCCTCTGCTACGCAGAAGCAGCCGTTTGCCTTCAGAGCCTTTGCATCCTCTAAGTTTAACTCGTTCTGAGTTGCACATGGAAGAGCAATATCACATGGAACAGTCCAGATTCCCTTGCCCTCTGTATAAACAGCAGTTGGAACCTCAGCCACATACTCTTTGATTCTGCCACGGCGAACCTCTTTGATCTGTTTTACAACATCCAGTTTGATTCCGTCTTTATCATATACATAACCATTAGAGTCGCTCATAGCAACAACCTTCGCGCCTAACTGCTGAGCTTTTTCTGTTGCATAGATTGCAACGTTACCGGAACCGGAGATCAGAACGGTTTTGCCAGCCAGCTCTTTATTGTTGTGCTTTAACATCTCATCCAGGATATAGATCAGGCCATATCCAGTTGCCTGGGTACGTGCCAAAGAACCACCATAGGTCAGTCCTTTACCAGTTAAAACACCCTCATACAGACCAGTCAGTCTCTTGTACTGACCATACAGAAAACCGATCTCTCTTCCACCTACACCGATATCACCTGCAGGAACATCCTGATCAGCGCCGATATATTTGTGAAGCTCTGTCATAAAGCTCTGGCAGAATGCCATAACTTCACGGTCAGATTTGCCTTTTGGATCAAAGTTGGAACCACCTTTACCACCGCCGATTGGCAGACCGGTTAAGGAGTTTTTGAATACCTGCTCAAAACCTAAGAATTTTAAAATACCCTGGTTTACAGATGGATGAAGTCTTAAACCACCCTTGTAAGGTCCGATCGCACTGTTGAACTGTACACGATATCCTTTATTTACCTGAACGTTACCCTTATCATCTACCCACGGAACACGGAAGGAAATGATTCTCTCTGGCTCTACCAGTCTCTCTAATAAAGAAACACTTCTGTATTTCTCCTCATTTGCATCAATAACCAGTCTAAGAGAATCTAATACTTCTTTTACAGCCTGATGGAACTCTGCCTCACCTGGGTTCTGTTCCACTACTTTTGCGTAAATCTCATCTACATATGACATGTTGAACTTCCTCCTCATTTTTCGATTATATCCGCTTCAAAACTTTGGATTGTTAATTTCGCTCTTAATTATAGCAAGTTAACGTGTTAACGTCAACAAATAATTCTGCGGATTTCTTTGTTTTCTTAGGTAAAATCTGCCATTTACTTAAAATTCGTAAGATTCTTAATCTTATACTTATTTTTATAAAGCATCTCTTGAATTATTATTTTATTATTTTCATTTTCCCTTAATAAAAATAAGAGTATGTCCTGAATTTTTGCTGTTTACTTGTAAAAATTCATAATTTTCGCAGTACGTCTATGTTCCACTACGATCGGTGTATAACAAGTGATTCCAGTAGAACGTGAAAATAGAATCCTGCTTGCAGGATTCTCCGCCTGCGGCGGGTCGCTTTAGCGACATACTTCCACTTCGCCGCAGTGCGATCCCGCGGAGCGCTTTTTTGTATAATAGGAGATTCCGACGGAATTTCCTATTATACAAAAAAGCACCAGGATATTTAACAATATCCCAGTGCCTCTTTCAATGCCGCCTCTTCTTCATTTCCCAGAAGCGTATCGGTCTCGCCTTTTTCCACTTTCTTAATATAGAGGTAACAGCCCTCTCTGCTGTGAACCGCATTCAGAATATAGCCTGAATTATTCTGATCCAGCATTGCGTATGCAAAACTCAGATTACCGCCCATGCCTTTAAATGCATTGTATCTCACCATACCAAATTTCTGATAAGATTCTTTTACATTTTTCGACAAAGTCCGCATCATATCTTTGTTTGCGCGATCCTGGGACTTTAATTCTTTCACTTCATCCAGCAGATTCAGAATAATTTCTTCCATGGATTCCGCGTCTTTTCCCCGCATAAAATAATCATATCTGCGGTATAAACGGCTGGTCTGCATAATACAGATCACCGTCATGATCAGCAGGAGCAAGGTAATGACTCCTAATGCGATTATAACGACGGCCGGATCGATCGGCCAGTTATTTAACATACTATTTCCCATTTTGTCTCCTCATTTATGTTGTCTTTCCCCCGCAGACATTCATAAGTTTTCTAATTGTTTGCTGCCTTCACAACCAGGAGCATTACTGCTGACGAATGGATTCGATCAACTCTACAATTCTCTCCAGTTCCGCCTCAGAATAGTACTCGATTTCTACTTTTCCTTTATTCTTATCCCGCTTATTGATGACAACTTTCGTTCCCATTACCTGCTTCATACGCTCTTCCAGATCATGGAAAATGAAGCTTAAATCACGTTCTTCTTCTTTCTCTTTTTCTGGTTTTTTCGGCTTTGTCAGCGCTTTTACCAGCTTTTCTACCTCACGGACACTTAAATGTTCGCCAACAATTTTCAATGCCACCTGGTACTGCTGTTCCCCATCTTCCAGTGCAAGAAGCGCTCTTGCATGGCCGCTGGTCAGCTGTCCCTGGATTAACATTTCCTGAACACGGCGGTCTAACTTCAGCAGACGAATGCTGTTAGTCACGGTCACACGATTCTTGGACACCCGCTCTGCGATCTCTTCCTGAGTCAGATCAAACTCATCCATCAACTGCTGATACGCGATGGCTTCCTCAATTGGATTCAGGTCCGCTCGCTGTACATTCTCAATCAGGGCGATCTCCATAGCCTGCTGCTTGCTGTATTCCCGGATTACCACTGGAATTTCCTTTAAACCAGCCACTTTTGCAGCCCGCCAACGGCGCTCGCCAGCGATAATCTCGTAATGTTCGCCCTTTTTCTGCACCAGAAGCGGCTGCAGCACTCCGTATTTCTTAATGGAATCTGCCAGTTCTCCGATCAGTTCCTCATTAAAATCTTTACGTGGCTGCTCCTCGTTTGGCTCGATCATGGAAAGCTTCATCATGAATTCTTTGCCAGTTTCTTCTTTTTCTACAGAATTGTTTTTCTCTGCTTTGCTGGCTTCCACTTGTTTCTGGCTTGCTATCGCATTTTTATTTCCAGCTTTGCTTCCTTTACCCGTCTTTGACTCTGTCGGGCCATTTTTTACAGCCTGCGCGGATTTTCCAGTTCCTGCTGTTTTATTTCCAGATGGATCTTCTGTATGTACGGTTCGTTTTCTGGATGTTTCACGTGAAACATTCTCCTCTACGCTTTCAACCACATCAGTGCCAAAAATCGCACCCAATCCTCTTCCTAATCCTGTTTTCCTTGCCATTAGATCTCTTCTCCCCTGCTCATTACTTCCGCTGCCAACAGACGGTAGCTCTCTGCACCAGTCGATCTGGAATCGTACAGATTGATCGGCATTCCATGGCTTGGTGCCTCTGCCAGACGGACATTTCTCGGAATGATCGTCTTGTAAATATTCTGATTTAGGTTGCTCTTTACGCTCTCTACAACCTGCAAAGACAGATTGGTTCTGGCATCATACATGGTAAATACCACCCCTTCTGTCTCCAACTGCGGATTCAATTTTTTCTTTACCAGACTGACAGTCTTTAACACCTGGTTCAAACCTTCCAATGCATAATACTCACACTGAATCGGAATCAGCACCGTGTGAGCTGCTGTCAGCGCATTGATGGTCAATAAATTCAAAGAAGGCGGACAATCAATCAAAATATAATCATAATTGTCTTCGATTTCTGCTAAATGCTCTTTTAATAAAGATTCCTTATTTTCAAAATCCAATAATTCAATCTCTGCTCCAGCCAGATCCACGTTTGATGGAAGCAGATCCAGATTTTCCTGGACATCTTTGGCAAGACAATCCTCCATCTGACACTCGCCAACCATCAGTTCATAAACCGTATCGCCTGGATCATTTTTGTCCAGTCCCACTCCGCTGGTGGCATTTCCCTGCGGATCAAAATCCACCAAAAGGACTTTCTGTCCTGCTTCTGCCAGACATGCAGACAAATTAATGGCGGTAGTTGTCTTTCCTACTCCGCCCTTCTGATTTGCAATCGCTATTATTCTTCCCATAACTAGTCCTTTCTATATATCTATGTTCACGAATTGTTTCTTACGCAAATCAGCGTTTTCTCATACGTTTTTCATTTCCATAAACATTCAGAATTTAGTATAGCACATTTTTTTCTCTTTTCCTATGGTCTTTTATAAAAACACTTAATTTTTGTTTCACGTGAAACATTTAAGAATTATTTAATTGGCTTTTCGTTGCCTTGAGGATACCGATGTATTATAATGGGAATATCAAACAAATCTTGTATAGCTTTCGCATATCAATTGCTCTTTTCTCGCAAACGTATAAAATTTTTGCGGGACGGGAACAGTTCCTATGCTTTCTATTATATAGGAGGATTTTATGACAACCAAAAATAAACTAATCACTACCACCCTCTTATCCGCCAGTGCGATTGCATCCATCGCCCTGATCAATCAATGCCTTAAAGTGTCCGCCACAGCAAGACACGCACTGGATGAACCAGAGTCTCTTTGCTATCACTGGAGACTGGGCGACATTCATTATACTAAATGTGGAAGCGGTCATCCGCTGCTTCTGATCCATGATATTTCTCCAGCATCCAGCGGTTACCAGTGGACCCACCTGGTTTCTGCACTGTCTGCTCATTTTACCGTTTACACCATTGACCTGTTAGGCTGCGGACGTTCCGAGAAGCCAGATCTTACTTACACCAACTATCTGTTCGTCCAGCTGATTTCTGACTTTATCAAATCCGAGATTGGTCACCGGACAGACGTGATTGCCGCAGGCAACTCTGGCACTTTCGTAATCATGGCCTGCGACCACAACCCGGAATTGTTTGACCGCCTGCTGCTGGTCAATCCACAGAGTATCTCTTCCTGCAGTCACCTTCCTGGAAAATACGCGAAGATTTACAAATCTTTCCTGGATTTCCCAGTAATCGGCACCTTAATCCATAACATTGCCTTCAGCCGTCATTTCCTGCTGGAGCGGTTCCGCCGTGACTATTTCAGTAATCCGTACGCAGTCAAAGACGCCGACTTAACCGCCTATCACGAAGCCGCCCACCTAGGCGCTTCCCCAAAATCCATCTATGCCAGCGTCCACTGCGCCTACACCAACTGCAACATCACCAACGCACTAAAGCGCATTGATAACAGCATTTACTTAGTAGGCGGAGAAGATTTCGACCAGGAGTCCGATATTCTAAAAGAATACGCCCTCCATAACCCCGCCATCGAATACACCCTGATCCCCAAGACCAAGTTTCTCCCTCAGTTAGAGAAACCAGCCCAGCTTCTTCACACAATCCAGATGTACTTCGGCTTCTAATCCATAATCCCAGCCAGATGATCAAAAAATGGAGAATGTTTCACGTGAAACATTCTCCATTTTTGCTA
>CAKRWX010000166.1 GCA_934418055.1 uncultured Lachnospiraceae bacterium | reverse complement strand
CCACCATGGCATTGACGACGATCTGGTTCGCTGGAGGGGCATTGGCGGCGTTTCTTTTGTCCCTGTTCCATGTATCTGTGGAGATCCAGCTGCTGGGATTTGTCATTGTATCCTTTGTGCTTCTTATTTTCACCAGGCCATTTGCCCTGAAATGTTTATCTGGGCGGGTGACCAGAACCAATGCGGACAGTCTGATTGGAAAAGAAGTCCGGGTGACGGAAGAGATCAACAATCAGAAAGAGACTGGAACCGTTATGGCAGGCGGACAGGAATGGACTGCCAGATCCGTAGAGGACGGAGTGATTTACCCACCGGAAACCATGGTGACGATCCATGAGATCCAGGGCGTTAAATTAATTGTCAGCAGACATAAGGAGGAAATGTAGTATGGGTTTATTAGTTGGATTATTAATTCTCGCAATTCTGGCGCTGATCATTTTATCAAGCTGTGTAAAGATCGTGCCGCAGGCTCAGGCCATGGTAGTGGAGCGTCTGGGCGCTTATCAGGGAACCTGGAATGTAGGTCTTCATGTAAAAGCACCATTTATCGACCGTGTGGCAAAACGTGTGATCTTAAAAGAGCAGGTAGTGGATTTCCCGCCGCAGCCGGTAATCACCAAAGATAACGTTACCATGAAGATCGATACGGTCGTATTTTTCCAGATCACCGATCCAAAGCTTTATACCTACGGTGTGGAAAATCCGATCATGGCCATCGAGAATCTGACTGCAACGACTTTAAGAAATATCATCGGTGACCTGGAGCTGGATCAGACCTTAACCTCCAGAGAGACCATCAACACCAAGATGCGTGCCGCTCTGGACGTGGCAACAGATCCATGGGGCATTAAGGTGAACCGTGTAGAGTTAAAGAACATTATCCCGCCTGCTGCCATCCAGGATGCCATGGAGAAGCAGATGAAGGCAGAGCGTGAGCGCCGTGAGGCCATCTTAAAGGCAGAAGGTGAGAAGAAATCCACCATTCTGGTAGCAGAAGGTAAGAAACAGTCAGTGATCCTGGATGCAGAAGCTGATAAGCAGTCCGCGATCCTCCGTGCAGAGGCAGAGAAAGAGAAACGGATCAGAGAGGCAGAAGGTCAGGCAGAGGCGATCTTAAAGATCCAGCAGGCAACGGCAGATGGTATCCGCTTCATCAAAGAGGCTGGCGCAGACGATGCAGTGATCCAGTTAAAGAGCTTAGAGGCATTTGCCAAGGCAGCTGACGGCAAGGCGACCAAGATCATCATTCCATCTGAGATCCAGGGACTGGCTGGTCTGGTAAAATCTGTAGCAGAAGTAGCAAAAGACGAAAAAGCAGAGTAATATTTCATCATAATTTTTCTTTTGGAGGACTGTTATCATGCGTTTTCAGCTTGATCTGACAAAAGAATACGGAATTGTACTGGAGGGCGGCGGTGCCAGAGGATCGTATCAGATCGGTGCCTGGAAAGCCCTCCGGGAAGCCGGAATTAAGATCCGCGGAATTGCGGGTGCATCGGTGGGCGCCTTAAATGGCGCCCTTATCTGTATGGATGACCTGGAAAAGGCCGAAAAAATCTGGGAGAACATCCGGTATTCCCAGGTGATGGATGTGGATGATACGGTGATAGAGACGGTGAAAAATCTGGATCTGAAATCATTGGATCTGATGAAAATGGCAGAGGATGCAAAACGAATTTTGAGAGATAAGGGCTTTGATATTACACCACTAAAAAATCTGATCGAATCGGTGGTTGATGAGGAAAAGATCCGCCAATCGGACCGGGAGTTATATATGACGACCTATTCGGTCACTGACCGGAAACTTCTGGTGCTGAACGCGAAAGATATTCCAGAAGGGGAGATCGGTGATATGCTCCTTGCCAGTGCCTATTTCCCGGCATTTCGCAATGACAAATTAGGCGGGAAACGGTATCTGGACGGCGGCGGCTGGAACAATGTGCCCATCAATGTGCTGCTGGAACAGGGTTATCAGGATATTCTGGTGATCCGCATCTATGGACTGGGCTATGACAGTGAGCGTACAACGGAAATTCCGGAGGATGTTCATGTGACCCACATCGCTCCCAGACAGGACCTGGGCGGAATTCTGGAGTTTGACCGGACCAGAGCCAGAAAAAATATGACACTGGGCTATTATGATGCCAAGAGGGTACTTTATGGATTGGAAGGGCGTTGGTAGTATCTCTATGCACCAGAGTCAGACGCTTACTATTTTGAGCGGTTCATCACGGAGGTAGAAGAGTTTGTCCGCTGTGGACTGCTTCCAATGCCGGAACAGATTCCAGAGGAATTATCCGGTTACCGGGTCTACACGGAGCTGGTATTTCCATATTTGGCCCAGCGCATGAAACTGAAGAAAAACTGGACTTATAAGGAACTGTATCTTTCCTTTTTGGAGGACACCGCCCGCAGCTTCCGGATCAGCCGTTTCCATATTTACACCCCTGCGGAATTAAAACAAAAAATAAATGAAAAATACCTATTGCATATTTATTCATAGTATACTATAATTTTGTATAAAAATACGGCACAAATACAAAATACGGAGGAATCAAATATGAATTTAAAAGGTAGAAATTTCTTAAAATTAAAGGACTTTACTCCAGAGGAGATCCAGTATCTGCTGGATTTATCCGCAGATTTAAAGGATAAAAAGAAAAAGGGCATTCCGGTTGATATTCACAGAGGCAAAAATGTGGCGCTGATCTTTGAAAAGACCAGTACCAGAACCCGCTGTGCATTCGAGGTGGCTGCTCATGACCTGGGTATGGGAACCACTTATCTGGATCCGACCGGTTCCCAGATCGGCAAAAAAGAGAGCATTGCAGATACTGCAAGAGTTCTTGGACGGATGTATGAGGGCATCGAGTACCGTGGATATGGCCAGGCCATCGTAGAAGAACTGGCAAAATACGCAGGTGTTCCGGTGTGGAACGGTTTAACCAACGAGTATCATCCAACCCAGATGTTAGCTGATCTTTTAACCATCAAGGAACATTTTGGAAAATTAAAAGGAATTAAACTTGTATATATGGGCGATGCAAGATATAATATGGGTAATTCCCTGATGATCGCCTGCGCGAAGATGGGTCTGGATTTCACAGCCTGTGCGCCGGAGAAATATTTCCCGAATGCTGAGTTAGTGGCACAGTGCCAGGAGTACGCGAAAGCATCCGGTTCCACCATCACCTTAACTGAGGATGTGATGGAAGGCACCAAGGGCGCTGACGTGATCTACACTGACGTATGGGTATCCATGGGTGAGCCGGACAGTGTCTGGACTGAGCGTATCCAGGATCTGACTCCATATAAGGTAACCAAAGCTGTGATGGAGAATGCAGGAGAGAAAGCCATCTTCTTACACTGCCTGCCATCCTTCCATGACTTAAAGACCAAGATTGGCAAGGAAATGAGCGAGCGTTTCGGCATCATCGACATGGAAGTAACTGATGAAGTATTTGAATCAACGCAGTCTAAGGTATTTGATGAGGCAGAGAACCGTATGCACACCATCAAAGCGGTTATGGCTGCGACGTTAGGAGTGTAATTTTACATGATTTATGGACAGGATAAGAAAAAAAGTCCCAGAAATGCGGCGCTGATTCTGGATTGGATCCACATCGTCATCGGCTTTCTGGTGGTGCTTTTTGCTGTGATCGCGTTTTTGAATCCGGAGGACAACCGGATCTTATTTCCACTGATCTTTCTTCTGGCAGCGGTATTAAATTTGGTCAATGGAGTTTACCAGTATCGGCAGAGCGGAAGGGATAAAAAGAAAAAAGCAGGAGCTGTGGTTCCGTTTGTGATCGCTGGTTTTTTGCTGATCGTGACGGTAATCAGTGCCATCAGTATCTGGAGGTAGAACGTGAAAGCAGAGATTATCCGGTTATTAAAATCCTGTGACGGGTATTTATCCGGACAGGAATTATGTGAAAAGTTAAATGTATCCAGAACCGCAGTCTGGAAGGTGATCAACCAGCTGCGGGAAGAAGGCTATGAGATCGAGGCGGTGCGGAATAAAGGCTACCGCCTGGTGGAAAGCGCGGATGTGATGACAGAAGCAGAGCTGGAAAGCTGCATGGGAGACCAGAGGCTGGGATTTCCGGTAAAATACTATGACAAGATCGATTCCACCAACAACCAGGTTCGCCGTCTGGCAGAGGAAGGCGCAGAGGAAGGACTTTTGGTAGTGGCAGAGTGCCAGGAAGCCGGCAAAGGCCGCCGCGGCAGAGTCTGGAAATCTCCAGCGGGAAGCGGCATCTGGATGAGTTTCTTATTGAAACCCCAGGTGGGACCAGAACACGCCTCCATGCTGACATTGGTGGCTGCCATGGCAGTGGCTTCCGGAATCCAGGATATCACAGGTATGGAGCCACAGATCAAGTGGCCAAACGACCTGGTGCTTTCCGGCAAGAAGATCTGTGGTATTCTGACAGAGATGAGTACCGATCTGGATTCCATCCGCTACATTATCGTAGGAATCGGCATCAACGTCAATACGCTTGATTTCCCAGAGGATATCGCCGCAACGGCTACGTCCATCTACCTGGAATCCGGGAAACCTTGGAAGCGCAGTGAACTGATCGCTGCCATCATGAAACGGATGGAGCAGTATTACGAGATCTTCTTAAAAACAGCCGATTTGTCCGGCCTGAAAGAAGAATACGAGGGCAGATTAGCCAACCTTGGCCGTCAGGTAAAGGTTCTGGCACCCAAGCAGGAATACTGCGGTATCTGCCGTGGAATTACCGACGGCGGAGAGCTTCTGGTAGAGCGGGAAGATGGAAGCATCTCCCAGGTGATGTCAGGAGAGGTGTCTGTCCGGGGAATTTATGGATATGTATAAAAGAATAAATTGGAAAGACCGGTGTTAGAATTTGTATATTTTAACGCCGGTTTTTAACGTTTATGCCATCTTTGTTTTAAAATATGATTGCATGGAACTTCATATATTGCGTATAATTTTAACAGGTGATATAATATGAATAGGAAATCTGGACTATGCACGGATAATGAAACAAAGGAGGTTAAGCAAATGGCAATTTTAGCGAAACCGGTTAATGTTGTACCAGTAATAAAAGAAAAAGATTCTAAAATATTCATCAAACACTTTAATGATAGTAAAGTATCAACCGAATTTTTGGAATCTTGCAAGAAAGCAGGTAAGTTATTTGGCACACGCAAATAATAAGTCACATGACCATATTGATGTTTTTAATCCTGATGTGAAAACGCTTAGAGATTCATATCAGGATTTTCTTTTCAAAATTAAGCAGTTTGACGCGGGAAATGGCTATCAAAATTTTAACGAATTTATTTCGGACGAAGCAATCGATTACGCAGATGATGGTAATGGTGTAACTTATGTTGTCTGGAATATTTTAAAGGACAAAAACAGACATGAAATTGATCGCGATATTGTGTCGTTCTATACACTTGCGGTTACATCGATTCCGTATATTGATCGAATTCGTTTGGATGAGGAAGAAGCAAAAGTTACTGGTGAAATCTATGATAAACAAAACTGTGCCGTATCTGCAATTGAGATTAAGATGTTTGCAGTAAATCAAAAATATCAAAATATATTTTTTGAATATGGCGATGAAGATTTACCAGTATCTGTATGGGTGCTACGTAGTATTATTGATTATATTGAAAACTTATCAAAAACGATTGTTGGTGTAAAAGCAGCTTTTTTGCATGCTGTTCCAGATGCAGTTGATTTTTACTTGAGAAATGGTTTTGAATTTATGTTGCCAAACATG
>CAKRWX010000165.1 GCA_934418055.1 uncultured Lachnospiraceae bacterium | reverse complement strand
ATTTTCAGGGTTTTACATACTGTTCAATCTTTGATTTTCAAGGTTCTCTGTGTTGTTGTTCTCAGCAGCAACTCATTCATTATATCAGATGTTGTTCTGTTTGTCAACAACTTTTTAAATTTATTTTTTGAACTTTTTTGAAGTTCTTTGTTGTTCCCTCGGAACGAATATTATAATAGCACGTATTGTTTTAATTGTCAACAATAATTTTAATTTTTTTATTTGTTTTAATTGTTCAGTCAATTTATGTCTGTTTTGTACAAATTTGAAATCTTCCAGCAATGCAGACGATTCAGAATTTTCTGTTTTTATAGAAGCAAAATCAATGGACAATCAAAACGAAATCCCCAGTGGAATCGCTACGGCAACCATAACGATCCTTCTGGGGATAAACTCATGATCATTCTTTTATTTCATCAGCTCTGCAATTTTCTTCATCTGCTCACTGATCTTGATGTTCTGCGGGCACACCTTTTCACACCGATGGCAGCTTCTGCAGGAATCTGAACGGACCTGCTGCTTCTCATATTCCCGTTTCATACCATCTTTGCCCTCTGGACCATATGTATTATAGGCTTTAAACAGCTCCGGGATATTTAATCCGAATGGGCATGGCATACAATATGCACAGCCGGTACAGTCCACCATGGACATCTTGTCATAGATTTCTTTTGCTTTCTCGTATTGCTTCTTTTCTTCAGCGGTCAACATACCTACTGCACTGCGTCCCGCATAGACCAGATTATCCTCCACCTGTTGTTCCGTTCCCATTCCGCTTAAAAGCAGACTGACTTCTTTTTTATCCCATAAGAAATCCAGAGCATGTTCCACAGATGTCTTATCTTTGGAAAATACCTCTGCCACATGCTCAGACAGATTAGCCAGCCGTCCTCCCAACAACGGTTCCATAATAATCACCGCCAGACCTTTTTCTGCTGCATAGGTCAACCCCTCATCGCCTGCCTGATAAGCACGATTGATATAATTATACTGGATCTGGCAGAAATCCCACTGATCTGTATAATCCACGATCTGTTTAAACACTTCTAAATCATCATGGAAGGAAAATCCAAGATAACGGATCTTACCTGCTTTTCTCGCTTCCAGCATATGATCGATAAGATGAAAATTCTTTATTTTTTCAAACCGTTCTTTATTCAATGCATGAAGCAGATAAAAATCAATATGATCTGTCTGCAGCTTCTGCAGCTGTTCCTCTAAAATGCTGTCAAAATCGCTTTCCTTCTCTAATTTCCAGATAGGGCTTTTATCCGCAAGAAAAACCTTATCCCGGTACCCATCCCCCAATGCTTTTCCTACGACAATCTCGCTGGTTCCCTGGTGATACGGATACGCCGTATCCACGTAATTAACTCCCGAATCAATGGCGTGGCGGATAATCCGGACTGCCTCTTTTTCATCAACAGTGACCCCATCCTCCAAAAGCGGCAGTCTCATGGTTCCAAATCCCAATGCAGAAACTTTTAATCCTGTCTTTCCAAATTCACGATACTTCATCTGTCTTGACTCCTTTCTTCACAACCAGCTGACCCTTTTTGTTTTTAATCTAACAGTTCATACTGAAGACATTCATATTTCAAATGACTTCCTTCCATAATATCTTCTGGAAGAAGTGCTCTCGCTACCAGTTTCAGTTCTCCGGACGGCTCATCTACCCGCTGCAGCTGTGCATAATCTCCGTCAATCTGCGCTACCACATATTCATAAGTTCCCATGCGTCCCGCCTCCTTGTTATGATATTCTCTCATAGACTTTTCTCATTTATCATAACATAAAAAAAGCGGAATTCACATATTTTTATGTAAAATTCCGCTTTTTCACAGTACTGATCTAACTACTGCCTGTTATTTTATTTATCTTCCAACCGCAGATGTCTTGGCAGACCATCTACCATCATCGGAGTCAGCTCCGCCTGAATCAGCGGACGAACGTAATTCAAGAATTCTGGTGTCACATAGTCGCCTGCTTCGTTGATCCACTCTCTCGGAACCTTTTTCTCCACGTTGGCGATTTTATGTACATCATAAAGATCGGTCACACACAGATATGGGTCATCGGAAATTCGTTTCAGGATGACCATCTTAGCGGTCTCTCCTTCAAATGCCGCTTTCACTGCAGCTCCGCCTACCTGGAATGCCTCTGTGATATCTACGCGGCCTACGATATGGGAAGCGCATCTCTGTAAGGAGTTAAACTCGATGGCACGGGTCTTGCAGCCTACCTCTCTGGAGATTCTCTCTGCAAGATATCTAGCAGTACCTGTTAACTGGCGATGTCCAAAAGCATCCACATAGTCAATATTGTCTGTTAATTCGCAGACATAGCGACCATCTGCCACCTTCACGCCCTCAGAGACAGCTACTACCACCGAAGCTTTCTCCTTCTGCAGTTTTTCTACCTTTTTTATAAATTCATCTACATCAAATGGAATCTCCGGCAAAAAGATCATATCCGGGCCTTCGCAGTCCTCGCCTTTGGCCAGAGCTGCAGCTCCTGTCAGCCATCCAGCATTTCGTCCCATGATCTCCAAGATCGTTACACTCTTGGTGCCATATACCAAGCCGTCACGGATCACTTCCTTGGTAATGGAAGCAATGTATTTGGCTGCACTGCCATAACCTGGTGTATGGTCTGTCACTGCCAGGTCATTATCAATGGTCTTCGGTACACCCATGAACTTAATGGAACTGCCATTTAAAATGGCGTAATCGGATAATTTCTTGATGGTATCCATGGAATCATTTCCACCAATGTAGAAGAAATACTCAATTTCCAGCTTGTCCAGAATGTCAAAAATATGATCATAAAACTCCGTATTGCCTTTGATCTCCGGAAGTTTATAACGACAGGATCCCAGATAAGCAGATGGAGTTCTCTTAAGCAGATCAATATCCAGATCCGATTTGATATGCTCAGACAGATCCACATATTTCTCATCCAGAAGTCCCTGGATTCCGTGAAGCATACCGTATACTTTTCTGGCTCCACGATCTTTTGCAGTCTTGTATACACCTGCAAGACTGGAATTGATAACTGCGGTTGGACCACCTGACTGTCCAACAATAACATTACCCTTCATTGATACCATAAATATCTACCCCCTATTGACCCAGAACTGCTAATTCGCTGTCCGGGTCATATTTCGCTATGACATGAAAACATTTTCTATCTTGCCATCTCGCTCTGTGGTCCAGTCTGATTATGCGCTTTGATAATAGTCTCGATTTCTTCCAGATTAGAGGATGGAAGGTCACCAGGAATGGTGTTCTTCACCGCGCTGGTGGCATTGCCGTAGCGGACAGCCTTCTCACAGTCAAAATCACTGGTCAGAAGTCCGTACAGGGCTCCGGAAATGTATGCGTCACCACTTCCAATACGGTCAACCACCTCAATATCACGGTATGGTTCTTCCTCATAATAAACATCTTTTCTCGCGTCATAGACAATGGAACCAAAGGTATGACGTTTTGGACTGTGCACAATACGCTGAGTGGACGCCACAATGGAGATTGGATACTCTTCTGTAAAGCTCTTCATCATTTCTTTCGCGGTGCCTGTTTTCTTAAATGTCAATCTGGCTGTGTCCTCGGAGCAGAAGAAAATATCCACATAAGGAAGGATCTGCTCGATACATTCTTTCGCCTCTTCACCAGTCCACAGATTGCCACGGAAGTTTACATCAAAGGAAACTAAGGTTCCAGCCGCCTTGAAACGTTTGATCATCTCAATGGCTGTCTCCCGTACCTTCGGGCACAGTGCCAATGTGATTCCACTGGTGTGGAAGCACCGGGACGCAGTGTAAGCCTTCTCTGGAATCTCATCGATCTTCAAAGAATAGAAGGAACTGTTGGAACGGTCATAAATAACCTTCGGTTTTCTCGGATACGCGCCATTCTCATAGTAATAGATACCTACACGGGCAGACGGAGAATCATCATACATAAAAAAGTCATCGCTGACGCCGTAAGAACGGATCTTGCCCTTCATAAAACTTCCCATGTCATGGGATGGCAGTTTGGAAATGACTCCCGTACGGAGCCCCAGCAGAGCCACGCCGACTGCTACATTTAATTCCGCTCCACCAACCTGTTTTACAAAGGTATCACCCCGGACAAGACGGTCATTATTAGGCGGGGAAAGGCGAAGCAGCACCTGGCCTAAGGTCAGTAAGTCAAAGTTTCTTTTCTCTTCCATAGTTTATGGCTACCTCCGTAAGCATTTTATGTACTCTCGAAAAATTAGCCACAAAGGCAAGTGCAGGAAAGACTCCGAGAGTACATTTTTTACAGCAACCACCCCGTGAATTTACACAGTTTTCACGCCAGGCAGTTACTAAAAAGGACAGTTCTGATGCCCCTGTGAGCATAGAGCTGTCCTTCGTATAGTCAGTCTGTTACTTATTCAGTTAAAAACTATCTCTGAACACGTCCAGATCCGTCGCCACCTGCTAAGTTATCAACATCAGCACGGGTTACAAGGTTGAAGTCGCCTGGGATTGTGTGCTTCAGAGCAGAAGCTGCTACTGCAAATTCCAGAGCTGCTTTCATGTCTTTGCCATCAACTAATCCACAGATCAGACCTGCTGCGAAGGAATCGCCGCCACCTACACGGTCTACGATTGGAGTGATGTGATATTTTCTGGAGTGATAGAACTCTCTTGTCTGTCCATCCATGATACATGCGGACCAGCCGTTATCGGAAGCGCTGTGGCTCTCACGTAAGGAGCTGATGATGTACTTGAAGCCGAACTTATCAGCCATCTGATTGAAGATATCAACATAGCCTGCTAACTCCAGTTCACCGGAGGTAACATCTGTGTTGCCTGGTTTGAAGCCAAGAACCTTCTCAGCATCCTCTTCGTTACCGATACATACGTCTACGTACTGCATCAGGTTTGTCATAACCTTCTGTGCTTTCTCAGAAGACCATAATTTCTTACGGAAGTTTAAGTCTACGGATACGGTTACGCCATGAGCCTTAGCAGCTTTTAAAGCAGCCTCAGTTAAAGCGATTGCAGCATCGCTGACAGCTGGAGTGATACCTGTGAAATGGAACCAGTCAGCATCTTTGAAGATCTCATCGAAATCAAACTCGTCTGGAGTTGCTGTGGAGATGGAGCTGTGTGCTCTATCGTAAACAACGTTGGAAGCTCTCATAGCGGAGCCGGTCTCTAAGTAGTAGATACCCAGTCTTTCACCGCTTCTAGCGATATGCTTTGTTCCTACATTATATTTTCTTAAAGCTGCAACTGCACACTCACCGATCGGGTTGGATGGAACTGCAGTAACGAACTCTGCATCATGTCCATAGTTAGCCAGGGAAACAGCTACGTTAGCCTCGCCGCCGCCGTAGTTGATATCGAACTCGTCAGCCTGGATAAATTTCTCGTTGTTTGGTGTGGACAGTCTTAACATGATCTCGCCCATGGTTACGATCTTTGCCATTGTTTTTTCTCCTTACAATATAAAATGATAGTTAGAACCGGGAGCCGTTATCCACCACTCCCGGCAATTCTTCCTATTAGAAGCAATTTCTCTATGCGGTTTGGATTTCGATTATTTTGCGCGTGCTGCTGCAACTGCTGCTACGAACTCCTGAGCCTTAGCAGTAACTGCTGCGAAATCGCCGGTCTTAGCGCCCTTGGTTAAGCTGGAGCCTGTACCAACTGCATATGCGCCTGCCTTGATCCACTTATCAACGTTGTCTACGTCAACACCGCCGGATGGCATGAACTCACCCTGTGGCAGAGGTCCCTTGAAG
>CAKRWX010000164.1 GCA_934418055.1 uncultured Lachnospiraceae bacterium | reverse complement strand
CTGGGCGGGAAAGACGTACATTGTCAAAAACGGACATTTTCAAAAGGCTGCTGTCCTGGAATACAAAGGAGACCATGTCAGATAAGGTTTCCTTTGGAATATTTCTTACATCTACGCCGCCAATAAGGATACGGCCGCTTTCCACATCCCAGAACCTTGGGATCAGGCTTGCAATGGTGGATTTTCCGCCGCCGCTTGGGCCCACCAGAGCCACATGTTCCCCGCTTTCAATGGTGAAAGAGATGTCATTTAAGGCTTTTTTGTCAGCTCCTGCATAAGAGAAAGAAACATGGTCAAAGGTAATGGAGTAGTCTGTCGGTGATTCCGCCTTTTCAGGCTTTGGCAGAGGTTTAATGTCCATGATCTGTTTAATACGGTCCAGGCAGTCAGTGACCAGCATTTCATTTTCACCTGCGTACATTACCTTATTTAAAGTAGTTGTGATCACGGGGGTGATAATGGTGTAGAAGATCAGGTTTAATATGAGCTGAGGCGTGCGGGAGCTGGCTCCTGCTGCGATGCCGAAGGCAATGATAATGGCGAAAATGGCGTTGATGGCAGTGGTAAAACGCAGCATAGGCGGACGCATGCTTTTGGTGTAGGCAATGGTCCATTTAGAGTATTCATCAATGGCTTTGCGGAAGCGTTCAAAGCTGAAAATGGTCTGTCCGAAAGTTTTAACTACCGGGACACCGCGGATGTATTCCACAGCTTCGGAAGACATGGTCTCCAGGGAGTTCTGGTATTCCTTCATGGCGGCTTTCATATCGTCGCCCATCATACCGGCCATGAAGATGAAAGCAATGCCTACAGGCACCAGGCATAAGAGCCCCAGCCGCCAGTCAAAAAACAGCAGAAGAACGATGAGTCCCAAAGGTGTAAATATCATTCCCGCCTTGTCCGGCCAGATGTGGGCCAGATAGGTTTCTGTGGATGCGGAGCAGTCATTGACGATCTTACGCACTTTTCCGCTTCCCCAGTCATTCATAAAGCCTACAGGAAGCTTTAAAATATGTTCCATGACCTGGCAGCGGATATTTCGCTGCACTCTGAAAGCACATAGGTGGGAACACCATAAAGCAGCTATATAGATGAGCATGGACAAGATAGAAAATGTCAGTGCCATCCGCCCATCATGGGCGATTCCGGTGGCTTTTTCAAAGTGGGGCGCAACTTCAAGAACCTGGCTGATGATACGCCAGATGTAAAAGAAGGGCACTAAGGCCGTAAGAGAGCTGATGGCAGAAAGCACGTAGGCAGCGCCAGTGAGGTACCGGTAGCTTCCGGCATAATCCATCAGCGATTTCATGGGTGATGAAGATTTCATGGTTATCCTTCCTCTCTAAAAAGTTAGTCTTGAATAACCATATAATATAAAAAAGAGATAAGATTATATATTCCGATTTAATTCAATTATTCCATTTCGGTCACGAAATTGGAGACGATATTCAGTTGGAGTGACCCCATAACGTTTCTTAAAGCTTTCCCCAAATTTACTGGCACTGGAAAAACCGGCATCCAGGGCAATATCGGTAATGGAACGGGCGGAGTTGGTCAGTTCGATGGTAGCCTGTTCCAGGCGGTACTGCTTCACATACTGATAAATGGACGTGCCGTACAGATTTTTAAATATCTTCTGGAAACGGGTAACGGAAATGTGGTGGGTCCGGGCCAAATCTTCGATGGTAGTATGGCTGTTGGTATCAGAGATGAGAAGATCCCTTAAATGGCGCACCAGCTGGACCTGCTGCAGGGGATAGTATTGTTCCGTGCGTTCCTGGGAGCGCACCAGGGGGAGAAGTAGGAAGAGTTCTGCCACTTTTAGCCGGATATAGGCTTTGTCGGCATAGGAAACACATTCAAACAGCTCCCGGAACACATGCTCACACCGGGTTCCGGCCGGCCCCACCCAGTACCAGTGATCCTTTAACAGCTGATCTTTTAAACGGTTTAAGTTAATGGAAAGACAGGGAAAGTTTTTTGCCAGCCATTTTGTAGCCAGATCGCAGTCTGCGTAGATGCTTAATCCGTCATAAAAGCCAAGAGGAAAGCGGGAAATGGAACGGGTGCCGTGTTCACCGTCATAAAGGCTTACTGCCACATCGCCTGGCTCCACAATGCCCAGGTCATTTTCCGAAAACTGGCTTTCAAACCGGCCGTTGGCGCAGAAATTAATGGCAAGAGCATTTGCCTTTTCCCGGATCTCTTCGCAGCTGTCCGTGTGGATGCGGTTTTGGAAAAGAATGACGCCGGGGAATACGTCATAGTAGGTGGTAGTGCCGCCAGGTTCCGTATCCTGGCGATATTCCTGAAAAAAGACCCACGGATTTTTTAAAGGACTCTGTGAAGAAACGGATGTCTGGTCCTGTCCGCCGGGGATAAGCCTGATCTCTGCCATAAAATACCTCCTGAATGTGTTGGGAATCTGCGTGCATATATGAACGGTGTTTCCTAGTGTATGAGCATTCCCGTGCCGAAGCTGTAAAACAGGATGCACCATGGTTTAGCCAGAAGAATGATAAGGATAAATTTCTTCACGGACATATTGATCAGGCCGGAAAAGTAGCATAAATAGTCATCCGGCGCCAGAGGAAGGAGAATGGAAAGGCCGAAAAGCACATCATAGCTTCTGGCTTTCCTGATCCGCTCTGTCCAAACATTATATTTTTTTGATGGAAATATGGCCTGCACCAGTGGGATCCCGTAATGTTTTGCCAGGAAAAATGCAATAATAGAACCAGCGCAGATCCCAAGATAATTATAAACAAATCCACCTATACTGCCAAAAAGCAGTGCACCAGCCACGCAGCCGATAAATCCCGGCAGAACGGGGACAACCACCTGAAATGCCTGTATAAACACAAAAATAAAAGGAGCAAATATCCCGAAACCACGTATGTAAGCCTGAAAAGTATCAACAGACCGGAAATTGCCTTTCAATCCCGCCTGGAGCATAAACAGACATAAAAGTACGCTGATCACAATGGCGCTGTAGGTCAGCCATTTATATAAAACAGATGCTTTCACTGCTATGACCTCCTTTGCATCACTCACGAACCCCGCGCTTACGCGCTCCACTGCCTGCTTACGCAGGCGGTTCGTTCGTTAATAGCCCAAGAAAAACAAATGCCACCTACGGTGTCGCTTGTTTTTCTTCTGTGGCTATTAAAACACAATATAGAATAAATGTGAAGGAAATTTGAACATAAGCTTAAAAATGGTATAACCCCATATTACAAAATCAAAAATCATCAAAATAATGATATTTTCAATAAAAAAATCATCAAAATGATTATTTTTATTGAAACGTGGGAAAATAATACTATAATAAAAGTAAAGGTAGAAACATGGAGAAAAACAGAAATGGACGAAAAAAGGTTTGCAATAAAAGAAACGGTAAGCGCAGAAGAGGTAAAAATGCTGCGTAAAAAGCTGGGCTTGACTCAGAGAGATTTTGCGGGACTTCTGGGCTGCTCCAAACCGACTGTAGAGCGTCTGGAGCGTGAAGGAACTGTTACGAAAGGTCCTATGGCACTTCTGATGAAATTATTGGACCGGGATGCAGAATATATACAGACACTTTTGATCCCGCCAAGAGAATTGCCGGTCCGCATGTGGTATATGTATAAGGATACAGCCTGTACCCTGATCGATGTGGATGAGATGCGAAAAATTGTTCGCATCCGCAATTATATAGATAATGTTCAATTTAGAGCATTTGGGATCAAAGAAGATCCAACCATTGAAGATTATAATGAATTTTTAGAATCAAGATGCTTTCCCAGAACAAGGGATAAGATGAAACTGGTGCTGCGGGATCTTGGAATTCCATTTTACGATCCATATTTGATCGTTCAGAAAACAGAGGGAAGAATGGCGGAGGATGATTTTTGGCTTAAGATCGAGCGATAGAAGGAGTGACGATGATAGAGCTGTTTGAACAAAATGAGCGGATGCAGGACCGTCAGTCCTCAAAGGGAAATCAGCTGAAATGGGAAAATGCAGGGATTTGGTACAAAGCAGATTATACTGGATACGAAGGGCTGGCGGAGTATATGATCTCCCATTTACTGATAAGATCCACCTTAAAACCAGAAGAGTTTGTGTGGTATGATCTGGAAGAGCAATTTACCAAATCATAAATTAGTAAATCGTAAATAACTAAATCGTAATTGACTAAAAAATGACCGCATGCTACATTATAATTACAAATGGAGGTGCGGTCATTATGTTTATTGGAAGAGAGCGGGAACTGGCGTCATTGGAACGTCTGTATACGTCAGAAAAATTTGAATTTGCAGTTATTTATGGGCGCAGGCGTGTGGGGAAGACAGCTTTGATCAGCCATTTTATAAAGGATAAAAAGGCTATTTATCTTATGGGCGTAGAAAGCAGTGAGAAGCAGAACCTGGAAAATTTTAGCAGGAGCATTTTAGAATACGGTACGGGCATGCAGATAGATACGGCCTTTTTATCTTTTCAGGCAGCCCTTGAGTATGTATTTACGCTTGCTAGGAAAGAGCGGTTAGTCCTGGTGATCGATGAATATCCCTATGTGGCCCGTTCATCAAAAAGCTTTGCTTCTACGCTTCAGATGCTGATCGATCAATACAAAGATACATCGAAATTAATGCTGATCCTTTGCGGCTCTTCTATGTCATATATGGAAGATCATGTACTTGCGTACAAGGCGCCTTTATATGGACGGCGTACAGCGCAGATGAAGGTATTGCCCTTTGACTTTGCAGATACATGCCGCTATTTTCCGAATTTTGGGGCGGAAGAAAAAGCACTGGTTTACGGAATTGTTGGTGGGACACCTCAATATCTATTGCAGATGAACGAACGTCTGAGTATAGAAGAAAATATTAAAAATACATTTTTAAACCCCACCTCTTCTATTTTTGAAGAGCCGGAAAATTTATTAAAACAGGAAGTACGGGAACCGGCGATCTACAATGCTATTATTACCGCAATCGCTGGAGGCGCATCCAGAATGTCAGAGATCTCAGGCAAAACAGGGGAAAACACCAGTGTTTGTTCGGTGTATATAAAAAACCTGATCTCCCTTGGACTGATAAAAAAGGAAACGCCTTATGGAGAGAAAGAATCACGAAAATCTGTCTATGCCATTGCTGATAACATGTTCCGGTTCTGGTATCGCTTTATTCCGGAAAACAGTTCCGTGATCGGCCGGGGAGCGGCAGATCTGGCGTACAGGCGGATCGAGCCCAATTTGCCGGATCATATGGGAAAAGTATTTGAAGATATCTGTCAGGAATATCTGTGGAAACTGCTGTTAAATGGAAAGAGTCCGGTAGACTTTAAGGATCTTGGCCGCTGGTGGGGGACTGACCCGTCCACTCGCAGACAGGAAGAAATTGACATTATGGGGGAACAGGATAAAAGTACAGCATTATTTGGAGAATGCAAATGGAGAAATGAGCCAGTAGACAGCAGTGTGCTTGAAACACTGGAGAATCGCAGCAGGTTGTTCCATTATAGTCAGGTACAATTATATTTGTTTGCAAAAAATGGGTTTACAGCAGGATGTGTGGAACTTGCAAAGGAGATGGGCAATGTGCAGCTTGTGACCTATCAGGATATTTTAGATACGTTGAATGCATAAGATTAAAGTTAAAAGCCATCAATATGAGGATAAAATCATAAAAAATAATCCTCATTTTGATGACTTTTTAAAATGCGGGAAAATGATATGTCAGATCCCCTCTATTGATCACACCTCATGATAAAACTCACGTATCATAGGATAAATGGTCTTATATTTCTCATAAACAGGTTTATAGGCTTTTAC
>CAKRWX010000163.1 GCA_934418055.1 uncultured Lachnospiraceae bacterium | reverse complement strand
CATTTTTCAGAAGTGGGTGGAAGCCTTTGAGAGACTGTAGGAAGGTTTCCCATTGTCTGGTCAGTGTTTCAGTGCCATAGTTTTCAGCCAGTGCCTCTGCGTCAGCCAGAACCGGATTCAGGTAAGACTGATACAGCCCCTCTTTCTGGTAATTGACAGCCAGATCCTGGAGAATCTCATTGTCCTCGATGATGGTATCTTCTGGAGCCGGGGATGCAGAGAAGATGGCTTTGTGAAGTTCTGTCAAAGTAGATTCAGAAAAATAGTCGTTCAGAGTCTCCTCATTCCAATCATCATTCCGATACAATTCCAGCAAAATATAAAAGCTCTCCATCAGCGCCTGGCTTGGCGTGCGGTCAGAACGCTGCATCAGTGCGATCAGTTTGGAACGCAGTTGAAAAAGAAGGGCATCAGAGACATCATCTGATGAACCATCCAGTGCTGCACTGTTACGGTCGGATTCAGTCTGAAACCACTGGTCAGAAACTTCCGGAAAATGGAGAGTTTCGCAGTCTTTCCACAGATCGATCACCGCCGGACAACAAGGCATCAGCGATTGTTCCTCATGAGTATCAAAGGTGTGAGTCTCCCGCGGAAAGACCTGGCATGTCTCCGAAAGCACCTGATCTCCGTGCTCCAGCACCAGCTTACACAATTTTTCTTTCGACAGAAATGGACATCGGTGATCCTGGTTCAGGGCGATTACGCGGGTTCCATCTTTAAAAGTGGTGTAGGCGCTTAAACGGGTTTTCGCTGGAATCGTATTCGCTGGAGGAGCCAGCTTCTTCCAATATTTATTTGTATGTTCATCAACCGATATTTTCCACTCCTGACAGCAGGTGATAGGACACTGGTCTGCCGTGCAGGAAAAACGGTCGTAATAATCCGGGCGGATCTGGGTCATAAGGAATGCCTCCTGAAAATCATTGGTATATTTGGTGTTCCATGTGATGGTAGCAGATTTTTAAGGAAGATGCAAGGGGAAGGAAAATCGGGAGATCTTTTTCTCTTTCTTGTAAATGCTTTTGCTTCGTGTTATCATAAATGTATGGATTTTACGGACAAAATTACGAAAAATGCAGAATACAGAAAGGATAACAGCACAATGAAATACGATTTTACAACCGTTTTAGACCGAAAGGGAAAGGATTCCATCGCCGTGGAGCCTTTTGAGTCAGAATGGATGACTTGGCCAGCGAAGACGAAGGAGGGGTTCGACCTGATCCCTATGTGGGTGGCGGATATGAATTTTCCGGCGGTGCCTACGATTCCGGAGGCGATCATTGAAAGAACAAAACATACCACTTATGGATATTTCAGCCCAAGAGAGGAATATTTTGATGCGATTATCAAATGGCATCAGGTGAGAAATGGCGTAGAGGGTCTGGAGCCGAAGCATATCGGGTATGAAAATGGCGTTCTTGGCGGTGTGGTCAGTGCGTTGAATGTGATCTGTTCCAAAGGTGACAGTGTGCTTCTTCATTCCCCGACTTATATTGGTTTTACCGATAGTCTGACGAATAATGGCTATCATATGGTTCTCAGCCCATTGGTGAAGGATGAGAACCAGGTGTATCGGATGGATTTTGAGGATATGGAGAAGAAGATTGTGGAAAATCATATCCATGCGGCTGTTTTCTGCAGTCCTCACAACCCTACAGGCCGTGTATGGGAGCGGTGGGAGGTCGAGAAGGCCATGGAGATCTACCGGAAACATGATGTGTATGTGATTTCCGATGAGATCTGGTCAGATATCCTGTTAAATGGCCATAAGCACGTTCCGACCCAGTCTGTATCGGAGGACGCGAAACAGAGAACCGTGGCATTGTATGCTCCTTCTAAGACCTTTAACCTGGCTGGTCTGATTGGCAGTTATCACATTATTTACAATGACTGGCTGCGGGATCGTATTTTGAAAGAGTCTTCTTTAAGCCATTATAATTCCATGAACCTGTTATCCATGTATGCTCTGATCGGTGCCTACAAGCCAGAGGGATATGAGTGGGTAGATGAATTGAAAGAAGTTCTGAGCGGCAATATCAATTATGCCTGCGATTACATCGAGAACCATTTCGAGGGCGTCCATGTCTCCAAACCAGAAGGAACCTATATGCTGTTCTTAGACTGCACCGAGTGGTGCCAGAAACACGGAAAGACCATCACAGAATTGCAGGCTGCAGGAATTGAAGTTGGTGTTATCTGGCAGGATGGCGTCGCCTTCCACGGCCCATGCCATATCCGCATGAACCTGGCATTGCCGTTGTCCAGAGTGAAAGAGGCATTTGAGCGGTTGGATAAGTATGTATTTCATGCGGCTTGGTAAGGAATCTGTGCCCTTGCAGCGTACCAGAGAGCATGATAAGCTATAGGAAATGAAAAACAATAGGAAATGAAAACGAGAGGAGAACAAACCATGAGCAGAGTTGATTTTGGAGCAAAACCAGTGATGTACCCAATGCCAGTATTGATCGTCGCAACGTATGATGAGAATGGCGTTCCGAATGCCATGAACGCAGCCTGGGGCATTATTACGGACATGAATGAGATTTCCATTAGCATGTCTGAGCATAAAACAACGGAGAACCTTGCCAAAACAGGAGCATTTACCGTTAGCATGGCAACAGAGAGTACGGTGGTTCCATGTGATTATGTGGGTGTGGAATCAGCAAAGAAAGTACCAGATAAGTTTGAAAAAGCCGGATTCCATGCAACCAAGAGCCAGCGTGTAAACGCGCCATTGATCGATGAACTGCCGATGGCATTGGAGTGCAAAGTAAAAAGCTTTGAGAATGGCATCCTGGTTGGCGAGATCGTCAATGTGACGGCGGACGAGAGCGTTCTGACTGATGGCAAGATTGACCCGAAGAAATTAAAACCAATCGCCTTTGACCCGGTGAATAATACTTATATGGGGCTTGGTGAAGTGGTTGGCAAGGCATTTTCTGACGGATTGAAACTGAAATAAATGCAGAAACAGTCAAAAGAGAGCGAAATAATTCAGAAATTGTTACAGCCAGAGACCGATCATGATTTTACCAGCATTGGATTGTATGGCACTGCGGTGTATGAAGATGGAGGCGATCATTGCGCCTCCTTTCATTATGGATAGAAAATGGACGTTCTGGTCATTGTCATCTGAGCCATAATTGTTTAAAATGTGTCGTAGTTAGGAAAAACTAACCGCGACACATTTTTTATATGCAGGAGGAACATTATGAGAAAAACAAATCTTTTAAAATTATTTATAGCTGGTGCTTTGACATTGACCATGCTGGAAGGCTGCGGCAGTTCCGCAACATCCGAGGCAGTGAAAGAGACAAGCGCTGTTGAGACAGAGAGTACCACAGTAGAAAGTACCGAAGCAGAAACGACGGAGGCAGAAACCACAGAAGCCGCAGAGGATGAAAGTGCCCAGGCACAGAAGCTTATGATGGATCTGACTGGCTCTTATCAGGAACTGTGGCCGGTAATTCTGGCAGACGAGTATCAGCAGACTTGGCTGGATAACTGCAAAGCGTTGGTTGGAGAGGAAAATGCAGAAGCCGCATACGAAAAACTGGCATCCATGGTGACAGGAACGATTTACGGAGAAGAGGCAGTAAAAGCCTATGCAGATGGCAATGGTGTCTATGACTGTTCCTTCACAGAGGGCGTGGCCACACTGGAATTTGATGGTTCCGCTTCTGAAATCAAAGGCTACGACAAAAACGGTGAAGAGCTGTTTGACCATACATACCATTTTGTAGGCATGGAGGAGATCCGTGGTTTATATGAGTATGAGAGTGATGATGCAGATTCCGGTGAGTTTACCTATTTCTGCATTGCTCCAACTTGGCTCAGTAAAGCAGAAACATGATGAAAATGATTATTTCTGCTGGTTGCGGTAACTCAGTGGAGAAAGCCCAGTCATTTTCTTAAAAATCCGGCTGAAATAAAGCCCATCCGAGTATCCCACAAGCGCAGCGATCTCCTGGATCTGCAGGTCTGTGACCGTCAGGAGTTCCTGCGCTTTTTCTATGCGCAGGCGGTTTAGATAGCGCATGGGCGAGGTGTTGGTGGCGGACTTAAATAAATGGGCCAGGTGATCGGAGCTGATGCCGCAAAATGCAGCCATGGAGCCGACGGTCCAGGGTTCCATGTAGGTCTGGTTCAGATGGAGAATCAGGCGGTCAGTGGAAAGACTGGTGCGGGCCGGATGGAGATAATGGTCTTTGGTGCGCTGGATCAGTACCAGAAGCCGCAGAAAATCACTGTTTACCAGTTCGGAAAAATACAGATTTTTTAACTGCAATTCGGAAATGATCTCGTCAAAGAGATTTTTTAGTTTGCTGGATCGCCCGATCATACCGGTGCAGATATGAAAATGTTCCAGGAGTGACGGAATCTGGGAACCGGTGAAGTGGATCCAGTAGATTTCCGGGGATTCTTCTGCATAGTAACAGTAACCCTGGATCTCTCCCGGTTTATAAAGGATCAAAGAACCGGCTTCCATGGCCCGCCATCCATCGGAAAACAGGTAATGTCCCGTGCCGCTGTAGACGTAGAGAAGCTGATAATCTGCTCGGCCTTCTGGCCGTCTGCGCAGGTAATCGCGGGTAAACTGGTGCTTGGAGCCACAGCAGTTGACGGCGATGGGAGTCTGAAGATTCTCATAGCCGTTTTCTTTTCGTTCTGGATAGAGATAGCCTCGGTTGTCGATCATAGAATGTCCTCCATAAAACAGAATTGTCCATATAGGAAACGTAAAAAAACATGGAAATTGTAGGGAACCATGATTTATAATAGGATTATACTTAGG
The DNA here is from genome assembly GCA_934418055.1 of uncultured Lachnospiraceae bacterium. Classification (GTDB taxonomy): domain Bacteria; phylum Bacillota; class Clostridia; order Lachnospirales; family Lachnospiraceae; genus UBA3402. The sequence goes on along the minus strand of CAKRWX010000163.1, from coordinate 1,032 downwards.
AAAGATTCAGAAATCAATCATATTCTCTGGAATTGACGATAACAGGAAAATCCAAATCAAAGACCATAGGAGGTTGTAATATGAGTGAGAGAAAACAGGTGATTCTCTTCATGACAGACACCACAAGAAAAGATATGCTTGGCTGCTACGGTGACAGCCGGATGATCACGCCAAACCTGGATCGTCTGGCAGAAGAAGGCATCCGTTATGAAAATGCCTATTCTTGTCAGCCAGTCTGCGGCCCGGCCAGAGGGGCCATTTTCACCGGTATGTTCCCACACAGCAACGGCGTTTCCACCAACAGTATGCCACTGGGCGAGGGCGTGAAGACCATTGGCCAGCGTCTGATGGATCAGCAGGTACACTGCGGTTACATTGGCAAATGGCATCTGGACGGCGGCGACTATTTCGGCTACGGCAAATGTCCGGACGGCTGGGATCCAGAGTATTGGTATGATATGCGGTGCTATCTGGAAGAACTGACCGATGAGGAGCGGATGAAATCCAGAAAGCGGGCAACTTCCTTTGAACCGGATATGACAGAAGGCTTCACATACGCCCATCGCTGCTGTAACCGGGCCATCCGTTTCCTGGATCAGTACAGCGATGAAGATTTCTTCCTGACTGTTTCCTTAGACGAGCCTCATGGACCATCCCTGTGTCCGGCTCCATTTAACCATATGTACGATGGATTTTCCTTCGATGACAATGAGGGCTTCCACGATGATCTATCCGACAAGCCACTGATGCAGAGATTATGGGCCGGAAAAGACCTGAATGCTTCCTCTGAAGAATTGCGAAAACCGACCGAGAAACAGTCTATGCTTTTGGGATGTAATTCCTTCGCAGACTATGAGATCGGAAGAGTCTTAAAAGTCATCGATGAGAAAATGCCAGATGCCCTGGTGATCTACACTTCCGACCACGGTGTCATGCTGGGATCCCATCATTTGAATCAGAAAAATGCCGCCATCTACCGGGAAGTAGCCAACATCCCGCTGATTATCCGTGGCGGTGAAAAAGGTAAAGTAG